>JAHZJA010000020.1 GCA_022601155.1 Deltaproteobacteria bacterium
GTCGAGCAGGTGCCAGTCGAGCGAGCGGTCGTGGTTCCACTCGGCGTACTGGCCGAACTCCTGACCCATGAACAGGTGCTTCTTGCCGGGCTGGCCCCACATGTAGCCGTACAGAGCCCGCAGGTTGGCGTGTCGCTGCCACGTGTCACCGGGCATCTTGCCGAGCATCGAGCCCTTGCCGTGGACGACTTCGTCGTGGGACAGCGACAGCACGAAGTTCTCGTTGAACGCATAGATGAGCCGAAAGGTCAGCTCGTGCTGGTGCCAGCCGCGATGGATCGGATCGCGAGACACATACCGGAGCGTGTCGTGCATCCAGCCCATATCCCACTTGAGGCCGAAGCCCAGCCCGCCCTCGCTGGTGGGGTGGCTGACCAGCGGCCAGGCGGTGGACTCCTCGGCGATGGTCTGCGCCCCGGGAAAGTTGCGGTAGACCGCCTCGTTGAGCCGACGCAGCAGCACGATGGCCTCGAGGTTCTCGCGTCCGCCGTTGACGTTGGGGATCCACTCACCCTCGCCGCGGGAGTAGTCGAGGTACAGCATGCTGGCCACGCCATCGACCCGCAGCCCGTCGACGTGGAACTGGTCGAGCCAGTACAGGGCGCTGCTGATCAAGAACGAGCGCACTTCGTGACGCCCATAGTTGAAGATGGCGCTGTTCCAGTCGGGGTGGAATCCTTGGCGCGGATCGGCGTGCTCGAACAGGTGGGTCCCGTCGAACTGCGCCAGTCCGTGGGCATCGGTGGGGAAGTGCGAAGGCACCCAGTCGAGGATCACGCCGATGCCCGCCTGGTGCAGCTGGTCGACCAAGGCGCGGAGATCGTCGGGGGTCCCGTGGCGGCTCGTCGGCGCGAAGTAGCCCGTGACCTGGTAGCCCCACGAGCCGTAGAACGGGTGCTCCATCACGGGCATCAGCTCGACGTGGGTGAAGCTGTGCTCGCGGCAGTAGTCGATGAGCAGCGGGGCCAGCTCGCGGTAGCCGAGCATGCGGTCGCCCTCTTCGGGGACTCGGCGCCATGAGCCCAAGTGACACTCGTAGATCGAGATCGGGGCCTGGAGGTCTTGGCGACCCGCGCGGCTGGCCATCCACTCGTCGTCACCCCAGCGGTGATGGCTGTGGGTGATGACCGAGGCGGTCCGTGGTGGAGACTCGGCCGCGAACGCGAGGGGGTCGGCCTTGTCCTCCGACCATCCATCGGGGCCGGCGATGTGGAGCTTGTACAGCGCGCCTGCGGTGACCCCGGGGATGAAGCCCTCCCAGATCCCGTTTTGGCCGCGGACGGCCAGGGGGTGGGCACCGCGATCCCAACCGTTGAAGTCTCCGACGACGGCGACGTAGTGCGCCGAGGGAGCCCACACGCCGAAGGCCACGCCGGACTGCCCGTCGACCTCCATGATGTGGGCGCCGAGCATCTGATAGACGCGCTCGTGGGTCCCCTCGTTGAACAGGTAGACGTCGTCGGGTCCGATGCGGCTGACGTCGTGGCGGACCGAGCCGACTGCGCTCCGCCCCCGTCGTGCCTCGTCGAGCAAGGCCAGGGTGCTGGCGACCTGCGGATCGGTCTCGATCTGCTCGAGGGACAAGGCCGCGCGGCGGCGCCAGTTGGGTCGCTCGAGATAGGTCCCGGGTACGTTTTGCGGCGCGCGCTCGGACCACAGGTCTTCGAGCGAGGCGAGCACCAGCCGGGCGGGGCCACGTCCCAGGTGTCGCAGGCACGCCTGGAGCGCCGCATTGGGATCGGCGTCGGGCGGCAGCGAACCCTCGCGATCCAAGAAGCGGCGGAGGTTGGCGCGAAGCGCAGCCCGTTGTTCCCGCTCCGCGACGACGGCCTCCTCGTCGAGCCACCCCAGCGCCGCGCGATCGTCGATGTCGGCACCGGTCCAGAACGAGGCGAACGGCGGCATGTCGTGGGTGTTGATCCCGGCCACCGCGGTGGTGGGGGCGGGGGGCAGCGCACGGTCTTCGTGGGCAGCCGCGACATACTGCACCACATGCATGCGGTGAACCTGGTGCCGGTCCATGCCCTCGCGGACGGCGTCGGGGACGGTGCCGAGGTCTTCGCCCACGACCATGCAGCGAGCGCGGTGCGACTCGATGGTGATGATCGCGTACAGCTCCTGGGGGCGGTACCGCAGATACAGCCCCTCCGTGGCCGCGGCCTCCTGCGGGATGACGTACAGTCGATGCAGGCCCATGACATGATCGATGCGAAGCACCCCCGCGTAGCGCAGGTGATTGCGGATCACGTCGATGAGATGGCGATACCCCTGCTCGCGCAGACGCTCCGGGTGTAGCGGCGGAAAGGCCCAGTTTTGCCCGCCCCCGAACAGAGCATCGGGCGGAGCTCCGGTCGACAGGGTGCGTACGTACAGATCGGGGTGTCGCCAGGTGTCGTAGCCGCAGCCGTTGACCCCGACCGGGAGGTCCAGGTACAGGCCCAGTCCGCCGTCGGTGGCATCACGCATGCCCGACAGCTGCTCGTGCATGGCCCACTGCGCGAACAGGTGGGTGCGGTAGTCGGCAGCGTCGTAGTCCTTGGGCTCGATCTCGCCGTCGCGCAGCCGCTGCGGCCAGTTGGGCCACACCACGCGGCGCTTGTCGACGACGGCCCGGAACCGGGCGTAGTCGTCGATCTCGGGCCGACTGCGGGCGAACTCCTGGAGGGCCGCCCACCGCTTCGACTTCGCCTCGAAGCAGGTCTGGGCCATCGCCGCGATCGCACCGCGCTCGAGCGCCATCTGCTCGCGATAGTCGACGAACTCGGCACTGCGGAGCCTGGTACGGATGGCCTGCGCGGCCTTGCCCGTGTAGGCCTCACGGGCCGCGGCACTGTGGGCGTACTCGGGCACGGCCTCCACGTCGAGGTACAGCTCGTTCCACGCCAACCGCGACGCTGGGGCGTAGGGGCTGGGCTCGAATGGATCGTCGAGGAATGCCGCGAGCAAGGGCAACGTGCCGACCACGCTGCCGCCCCGCTCGCCGACCCACTCCATCAGTGCGCGCAGGTCACCGAGGTCTCCCGTGCCGGGGCTGCGCTCCCCATGCAGCGCGTACAGCGGCACGAACACGCCCCAGTGGCGCTCGCCCTCGACGCTGGCGGGCGCGTAGGCACGCGTGGGGGCCGACAACACCACGGCTTCGCCCACGACCGGGGTGCCTTCGATGCGGAGTACCAGCTGGTGGTAGCCGTGGGGCAGCGGTCCGGGAATGGACAGCTGCCGCGCGGCGAACCGGCGACCGTCGACGTCGTCGCTGGTGACGATCGGGTGGTCTTCGAGGCGCCCGTGGATGGTGCGCGGCGCAGCCTCGTCCTCGGAGGTCAGGACCAGCGAGTAGCGACCGCGGTCGATCGACGCGGGCAGGTGCAGGCTGAAGGTGCCCTCACCCTCCCATGCGACGAGCACGGGCTCGATGGGGCGCGACCACCGTTGGCGTCGCACCTCGGTGAGCTGCGCGTCGACCTCTTCATCGGTCTGGGCCGGGATGCCCAGGGCTCCCAGGACCGTGCGCAGCGCGGACGCGGTCGCGCGTTGGGTCTGCCCCTCGATGTCGACGTAGCTGTCCTCGATCCCGTGGGCGCGGGCGAGCTGAAGGAGCCGGGAATCGAGCTGCGTGTTGGCGTCCATGGAGGGGCGAGGCGCCTTTTCTACCGGCGCACCTCGCCCGTGACCACCACCCACACGATCCGGTCACCCTCGCGTGTCCGGGCCTGGGCCACCCCCACGTGGTCGAGGGTGTCATCCAGCAGCGAGCGACAGTGCGCATCGTTGCCTTGCCATGCCTCCACGAGCGCGTCGACATTGGTGAAATCGCCGGCCAGCAGCTCTTGGCGCGCAATCCCGTCGTAGCCGGACGCGTTGGCCCGCGAAAGAGCAGTGCTGCCGTCGCTGCCCTCGTGATCCACCTCTTGCTCGGGGTTTCGGATCAGATCGCCAGCGTGGAGCCGGGCCGCGCACGTAAGCTGAGGGATGGGCTCGAGTGGGCTCACCCCGTCGACCACCTCACCTGCACACTCGGTCCCCGTCCGACGCAGGGCGTCGATCGCGTCGAGGAGGTCTTCCTCCGCGGCCACCGAAGCGACGGGCCACCGATCGACCTCGGCACAGCGCGGTGCGTCGCCGAGGTCTTGTTCGATCAGCTCGTCGATGCCACACGCGGGCAGAGCGACCAAGCAGAGCGCCAGCGATAGGCCGGGGGCACGGGGCATGCCCGGCAGACTACTGGGCGCCGAACACCTGCGTCCACAGGGTGCCCCATTGACCCCCTGGGTAGTAGCCCACCCCGATGTGCTGGAAGCTTGGATTCATGATGTTGGAGCAATGGCCGTCGCTGGTCATCCACTGCTCCATCGTTCCCGCGGCGTCTGGAGACCCTCCGGCGATGTTCTCGCCGGCTGCGGTGTAGCCGTAGCCGGCCTGCTCCA
>JAHZJA010000002.1 GCA_022601155.1 Deltaproteobacteria bacterium
AGCCTTCTTCTTGGTGGCCTTCTTGGTGGCCTTCTTGGCGACCTTCTTCTTGGCGACCTTCTTCTTGGCGACCTTCTTCTTGGCAGCCTTCTTCTTGGCGACCTTCTTCTTGGTGGCCTTCTTGGCGGCCTTCTTGGCGACCTTCTTCTTGGTCACCTTCTTCTTGGCGACCTTCTTCTTGGCGACCTTCTTCTTGGTCACCTTCTTCTTGGTCGCCTTTTTCTTGGCCGACTTCTTCTTCGTCGACGCTTTGGGGGATTGGGATCGCGAGGTCGTTTTCTTCTTCGCGGTCGCTTTGCGTGCGCGTGCGGTCTTCGCCATCGAGCGTCGCTCCTGGAACAGCCAGCGGGGTTTGAAACGCGGACAGGCTCTCACGCGACGGCGTCGGGGCTCAACCTCTGGGCGTCGAAATCCAAGTCGGGGGACGATGCCGATCGCGAACTCGGAGACCAACGCCGAGACGCGATCCGAAGGTACGGAGGCGGCGGAACCGATGACCCCCCCGCGGCCGCACGCAGCTCGGCTCGTCCCGCGGTGTTTTGGTGCCCGAGCCGACCCCGAGCACGTTCGAGTTTCGGGCAAAGACCCACGTCCTCGAGCGGCGGCCCGGACACGCCGCTTTACAGTCCGTCGGTCGGGCCGCTAAATTGGGCCGCCGGCACGCCCCCGACCCCCCGCCAACCCTCGATCGGGCTGGTGTTCCCCATGGCCCCGGACCCGCGATTCACCATGCTGCCCCATCTTCGGCCCCCCGTTGCCCATGGACGCTCGCACCGCCTGGTGCCTGCCGCCGTGGGCCTGTTGTTCGCGATGACCCTGGGCTGTGACAGCTCCGGTCCCTCGATCAAGGACGCCCTGGCCGCCAAGCCAGAGGATGACATCAAGACGAACCCACCCAAGCCCCGCCCCAAGGACAAGTACGGCAAGCCCAGCTCGGCCGAGTTCAAGGCCTGGGACCGCAAGGACCCCGAGGGCGAGAAGCACCTGTACAAGTGGGACAAGGCCAACATGGGCCGCCTGATGGGCTACTGGGAGCAGGTCACGTGCTTCCGCGACAAGATGAAGGAGGAGGGCCAAAAGGCCTTCGGTGCCGAGCCGGGCAGCCCCCAGGGTGAGGAGTGGTTCCAGTTCAAGCGCGGCTTCATCCAGCACATCGATGGCTGGCAAAAGCGACTGTTCGCGGCTGAGCCCCGCATCAACGAAAAGTCCAAGTACATCGGGCACTTCCTCGAGGCTCACGAACTCGTGATGCGGGAGTACCCCGCGGCCTTCAACGAGAGCGACCAGACCGCGCTCGACGAGGCCGATGCCCACTGGATGATCGTCGAGGCGAAGGTGAAGAAGTACACCAAGACGATCGGCGGGGAGTTCCCGGTACTCGACACCGACAACGCCAAGCAGGTCGAAGCCCACGCCAAACGCTGCGCCGAGGCGATGAAGCCGCCCGATCGCAGCGGTAAGTCCAAGCGGCGCCGCAAGTCCAAATCGCCGATCTAGCGGCCCACGGCACCCGATCTACGATGATCGGGCTGGGCGTCGGGGGCACCGCCGTCGCCGTGGCGGCGGGGTCGGGCTATGCTGCGCGGGCGATGACGCTGCTCGCCGCCGGCAATCCGGACCAGATCCTCCAGACCCTCAGCAACGATCTGATGTCGCCCTATTGCCCGGGGCGGACGATCGCGGCGTGCCCGTCACCGCAGGCCCGGCAGCTCGAGGATCACATCCTCGACCAAGCCAAGTCGGGGCAGTCCCGCGAGCAGATCGAGCAGGCCCTGGTCGCCCGGTTCGGCAACGATATCGTGGGGTACGCGCCCCAGCCGGTCCTGCTGTACGGTTCTGCCCTCGTCGGCCTGCTGGCGCTGGTGGCCCTGGTGATGGCCGGACGACGCTGGTCCCGGCACAGCGGCGTGGGCTCGACGGCCACGGCCGGAGGCTCGGGCACGGGCTCGTCCGCGCCCACCCGCGCGGAGCTCGATAGGCTCGACGACGCCCTCGACGAGGTCGAGGGGTTCTGAGCCATCCGCCTGGCCATCTCGGTTCGCGCGATCGGCGGGGTTGAGCCGTCGCGACGCACGCGGTAAGCCCCCCTCGTGCTCAAGGTAGTCGTCCACGAAAAGGGAGGGCGAACCCAGCGCTTCAACTTCGAGACCGACAAGTTCGCCGTTGGGCGCGAGGACGACAACGATCTCGTCCTCGATCGGGTCAACATCTCGAAGTATCACCTGCGCTTTCGTCGGCACCAAGGCCGCGTCGAGGTCGTCGACCTCGGCAGCACCAATGGGACCTACGTCAACGGGCGCAAGGTGGCGGAGCCTCGGTCCGTACGCCGCTCAGACCGCATCTACGTGGGCGACTACATCTTGATGCTGGAGGGGGACGACGATGCAATCGCGCCCATCCAGCGCAGCGAGATCGTGGTGGCCGGACACGAGGGGCATCCCCAGACGATGGCGGTGGCCGTGCCGCCGCCCGAGCGGGACCAGGGTGAGGCGCTGCCCACCGACGATGCTCCGGAGCCGCTGTCCCGGCTGATCGACGACGACAGCGACCTGCTGACCTCGGCCCGACGGGTCGCCCCCGCGGGCGTCGAGAGCACCTACCTCGACCGCATCGCCAACCGCGTGCTGCAGACGGTGCTGGTCAACGTCCACGGGCTCGACCCGCTCAAGGCCCCCGAGATCTCGGCCGAGGACCGCGAGACCGCGACGCGGCTGGTGGACGGGCTACTGCGCGACATGGAGCGCGCGGGAGAGCTCGAGGAGGGGGTCGCGATCGACTCGCTGCGGGACGCGATCCTCCGCGAGCTGGTGGAGCTGGGCCCGCTGACGGAGCTGATGCGCGACCAGCAAATCCGCGAGATCCAGGTCGCTGGAGGCTCGGCGATTCGCATCGTCCGCGACCGCAGCGGGGGTGGGGCCGAAATCGAGCTGACCTCGAAGCGATTCTCGGGCGACCGCGCGGTAGTGCTCGCCGTACAGCGCATGGCCCGACGGTGGGGCTTTCTGGTCGAGGGGTCGCAGGTGCTCGAGGGCAAGGTCGACGACGGCTTCTCGATGTACGCCCTGCTGCCCCCGTCCCAGGTGCGCAACCCGGTGCTCAACCTCCGGCGCAACCGCACCGACGCCAACAATCTCACCTCGCTGGTGCAGGAGGGCGTGCTCAGCCCCGACATGGCCGAGCTCATCGCGGCCGCCATCCGCGGCAGTCGCCGGGTGTTGGTCTCGGCTTCTGGCGGCACCAATCTCGACCGATTCATGGGGGCCCTGATCGGAGAGATCCCCGACGAGCTGCGGGTTGCGTGCATCTCCGACTCGGGCCGACTGGGGGCCGGGCGTCGGGGCTGGCTTCAGGTCCGACGCATCGCCGACCCCTCGGACACCCTGGGTCTGTCCGATGCGCTCGGCGTGTTGCTCCGCGGTGGACTCGACATGTTGGTCTCCCAACGGTGTCGGCACGAGGACGCCGCGGCGGTGATGGACGCGTTCGCGGGGGCTACGCGTGGTGCCATCGTCTCGCTGTGGGGGATCGACTCTGCCCATGCCCTGTGGCGTCTGGCGGGGCTGAGCACCGTGGCGGCGGGAGCCATCGGCGCGCTGACGGTCTCGTTGGCGCGCTCGGTGGATCTGCTCATCCGCCTCAACGTCGGGGTTCACCAAGAGGCAATGCAGGTCATCGAGGTCATCGAGCCTCGGGTGAAGGCGGGCGACCAGATCGTGCATGTGCCCATCTTCCAGGCGTACCGGGAGGCGGAAGCCACGGTGTTCAAGGCGACCGGAGAGGAACCTCGGTTCATCCGTGAGCTGGCCGAGCAGGGCATCGCCATTCCCACCAGCATGTTCACGAACTGAGCGCGACGGGGGCACGAGCAGGTGGGACGCGGTCGACAACGAATTGCAGGGGTGGACGCCTCGGAAGCGGCACGGATCCAGCACGCGCTCGACCGGCTCGAGGACAGAATCGTTGGTGCGCCGCCGGGCCTCCATCAGCCGGGTCCTCCCGCGACGGCCGAGGCGTGTGCGGCGGCTGGCCTGCCTCCCTCGGCTGCGATGTTGTGGACCCGCTGGGATGGCCTGCAAGTCGGCGCGGAGATGGCTCGGTTGTTCCCGCTGTCCGAGATCGCCGCGGCGACGGCCGCGGCCGAGGCCGAGGGCCTGGTCCGCCCGGGAGACCGCGTCGTCGGTGAGATGGGTCGCGATCTGCTGGTGCTCCCCGAGGATCCCTGGGAAGAGGGCGCCGATGTGGTCTTGATCGAGGAGGGCGGGGAGCGACTGCCCGAGGCGTCGTCTGCCGCGCACGCGGCCCTGGGCCTGATGGGCGATGCGGCCGTGATGTTCGACGACGACGGCGAGTTCCGCGATGGTCTGTTCGGCGAGGATGGGGCGCTGACCGACAACGCCCAGCGCCGACTGTTGCGGCGGCGGCTCGACCTCGATCCCGATGCGCCCCGTCCACGACTGCGGCTCGCGCAGCACCTGCTTCGCGCGGGAGAGCGACGGGCGGCGGCGACGGAGCTGGCCGAGGTCCTCAAGCGCGCACCACAGCTATCGTGGGCTCACGAGACGCTGGGCCGGGTTCACGAAGCCG
>JAHZJA010000169.1 GCA_022601155.1 Deltaproteobacteria bacterium
TGCAAGGAGCCGAAGGCTTCGTCCCCGCTGCCCTCGGTCACGATCGCCCAGACGCCGACCAAGACCAAGGCCGACGACTGTCGAGACTGGTCGACCGTCGATCTCGAGAAGCTGGCCCCGCTGACCGAGGGCCGTCACGCCGCACTGCTCGACGAGGTCTGGCGGCGCGTGGCCGAGAAGCACTTCGACCCCACGCTCGGCTGCAAGGACTGGCCCGCGCTGCGGCAGGTGTATGCCCGCAAGCTCGCCGAGGCAGCCGACGACGCGCAGGCCTACGGCCACATCAACGCCTTGCTCGACGAGCTGGGCCACAGCCATGTGCGCCTGTACCCGCCCGTGCGGGCCGAAGACCAAAAGGGCCCCACATCGCCCGCCCTCGCCGTCCGCTGGATCGAAGAACAACTCGTGGTCGTGCGGAGCGAGGCCGAAGGCCCACAGGGCAAGGTACACGCCGGCGCGACCTTGCTCGCCGTCTCCGACTTCTCCGCCAAACGCATGATCGAGCAAGTCCGGGCGCGCACCGAAGCGCATACGTTCGCCCTGGAGATCGCGCGCGCGGCCGCCGTGCGACTGTCATGCGAGCGGGCCGGGCAGACGCGCAAGCTCAAGGTCACCGATCCCACCAAGGATCACAGCCTGGCGATTCGCGTCGTGCCCTGCTTGGCGCCACAGGGTGATCGCGTGACGCTGGGCAACCTTCGCGACGTGCCCACGCGGGTGGAACACGCGATGATCCCGGGCACCACGGTCGGGGTGCTCGCTTTCAACGTGTGGATGTTGCCGATGGTCAAGAAGGTACAGGCCGCCATGACCGACCTCCGCGGCCAGGGCATGCAGGCGCTGGTGCTCGATCTCCGTGGCAACCCCGGCGGTGTCGGAGCCATGGCCGTCCCTGTCGCGCGGATGTTGCTGTCGGACGATGGCTCGCTGGGCACCATGCGCTTTCGCGAATTCGAACAAGAACTCAACGTCGAGCGTGGTGAAGAGCAACCCTTCGCGGGCCCCGTCGCCGTGGTCGTGGACGAGGGCACCGCGAGCACCTCGGAGATCTTCGTGGTGGGGCTTCGCGATCTCGGCCGCGTCACCGTGGTTGGTGCGCAACCGTCTGCAGGGGCGGCCTTGCCCTCGGTCATCGAGCAGATGAAGGGCGGGGCCCTGCTCCAGTACGTGGTGGCCGACTACCACTCTCCGAAGGGCACCGTGGTGGAGGGCAAGGGGGTCACGCCCGACATCGTCGTCGTCGAGACCCGCGACGACTTTGCCGCCGGACGCGATCCGGTGTTGGACGCCGCGGTCGCCCACGTGACCGAAGCGCTGACCAAGGCACCGCCACCCGCAGCCGACACGACCACCAAGACCGAGACGAGCACGGGTGACGATCCTCCGGCTCCAGGTGTCGGGACCTCGGCGGGCGCTCCGAGCTCCTCCGGTTGAGCCACGATCTGGCCGCGCCCGACCTGGTCCTGGTAGGGTGCGGATCCGTGATCGTCGCGTCCGCGTCCGTCCCCCGGCTCTTGTCATCCGTCGTCTTGGGCCTCGCGCTGGGGGCATTGGGAGCCTGCGGCAAGGGCGGTGCCTCCAACGATGGTGCCGCGGCCCCGCCCGCAGCCTCGGCCGATGGCAGCCAAGCCAATGCGGCCCCCGCCAAAGTCGAACCTCCCGCGCCGACGCTGCCTGATGCCGAGGGCATCTTGGCCAAGGCCGCCGAAGCGATGGGAGGGCGCGCCGCGATCGATGCCGTGAAGACCTTCTATTACCGCGGCAAGATCGAGATGCTGGGCCAGAACATCCACGGCACGCTCGAGATCTGGTGGCAGGGCGGCGACTTCTTCATGGAGCAGGTCGTCCCCGGTATCGGACAGATGCACGCGGGCAAGCAGGGCGACGTGATCTGGTCCGAAGACCCGGTCAACGGCCGCCGAAAACTCTCCGGGGTCGAGGCCGAGCAGCACGCCTGGGCCTCCAGCCTGCTGCTCGCCGCCGAGTGGAAGCGCTACTTCGACCGCGCCGAGACCATCGCCGAGCGCGAACAGGACGGCAAGACCATCTACGACGTGCAGCTGAGCGCCGCTTCCGGGCTCACCGTCACCATGAGCTTTGATGCCACCACGGGGCTGCAGATGGGGCAGTCGTTCGAGCAGGTCACCCCGATGGGTCGTCAGCCGTTCGAGGTCACGTTCTCCGACTATCGCGAAGTCGACGGGATCAAGATCGCCTTCAAGCAGCTCATCGACGCCAAGGTGCAGAAGATGGTGCAGGTGATCGAGGCCGTCGAGCTGGGTGCGGAGGTCGACGTCAGCAAGTTTGCCTATCCGCGCGATGGGGCCGATGTCGTGGTGCAGCCCAAGGCCGCGGCGGCGCAGCCTCCGGGTTGACCGCTCGGCCCAGGCATCAGCCCGTCTCCACCCGCACCAGCGACACCAGCCGCTGGATGGCCCGCTCGACCACCAGCGTCTCGGGGTGACGCACGATCGCGTAGCCCTCACCCTCGTAGCTGCGCGCCTTGGGCTGGCCCGGCTCGGGCAGCTTGGCTTCCACCACGAGGTGTCCGAGCTCGGCCTGGGCCTGCTCGATCCCGTGCAGTGCCACGACGCGCTGGCCTTCACCCTGTCCGCGAAAGTACGCCGCAGCGACGGCGTACTGGCGCGGCGGCACGTTCCAGCGATCGAGCGTCACCAGCTCGGCCCATCGCCGATACATGTCCGTGTCGTGGGCCCACCCGTTGAGTGAGACGATCTGTGCCCCGGGCGGTCGAGCGCCCACCTCCGAGACCGCCACGCTTCCGTCGGCGCGGCGAAACCACTCCATGTGGCTCAGACCGGTATGCATGCCCAAGGCCCGCAGCGCAGCATGGGCGACCGGGCCAATCGCCTCCGAGTCCGACGTTCGGGTCTCGTGCGGCAGGACCACCGTCCACTGAATCCACGGATTTTCGAGCACCGTCAGCGGGCTCGGATCGTAGCGCGTGTGCGAGTCCCACTGGGGGTGGCCCTCGATGCTCGCCGTCTCGAACGAGCGCTCGTGCCCAACGACGAACTCCTCGACCATCTCGGGCACGAACGACGACAGCGCTCGCTTCAGCGCGTCCACCGAGGTGATGCGATGGGTCCCCGCCGCCGCCGCACCGTCCCGCGGCTTGACGATGACCGGCAGTCCGACCTCCTCGACGAAGGCCCACACGTCGGCCGCCGAGTTGGTGCGGCGATGCCGAGCGCACGGCAAGCCTGCCTGCCGCAGCGCGTCCTTCATCAGCGCCTTGTCCCGAAACCGCCGAGAGGCGGCCTCGCCCATCCCCGCCACACCAAGGCGGTCGCGTACCCAGCCCAAGGGCACCTGGAGCTGCTCCAGTGAGCCGATGATCCGGTCCACGCCACCGAGGTGATGGCCAAGCATTTTTGCGCCGTGCAGCAGCGCGCCAGGGTCCAGCGGCTTTCCGATCCGGTAGTGGCCCGCGAGGCGGGAGCGCAGCCGGGGCGGGAGCTTGTCGGCAGGATCGGCGCTGACCAACCCGAGCTCCACCTCGGGCAGGCTCGCCACGGCGTCGACGAAACGCAGCGTGGCGTCCATGAAGTACGGGGCGACGAAGACGACGCGGGGCATGATCGACGCGGAGCGTAGCAGGCTCCGACACCCCCTCCCGAAGCCTCCTTCAATACAGCGAGCGAAGGCCCAAGACGTCGCCCTTGCCGAACTTGCGGTTGGCGTTGGTGCAGGGCGAGACCAGCGGCGCCATCACCTGGTTGCACTGGTTGGTGTGCCCCAGACCGTAGGCATGGCCGAACTCGTGGGTCGCCACCGCACGCAGCGAGTACGCGTCGGTGCAGTTGGCGGGCACGCCGTTGCCCGTGATCCACGAGTAGGCCTTGTCGAACCGCATGTCCACATCGAGGAGGCGGTCGCGCGGACCTCCGTCGAACACCGAGCGCACGCAGGCGACGGCCAGCGTGTTGCCGGGCAGAAAGCCCCAGCCGATCACGTTGATCTCGTCCGACAGCTCGTTGAACTTGCAGAAGATCTCACCGTCGGCGACGCCGACCCCGGGGAGCACGTTGGTCTCACCGCGAAAGACCTGGGTCGCGCTGACCTTGTCGTCCATCCCGCACGAGTTGCGGCTGCTGGGCACGGCAGCGGCGGCGCTCTTGAAGGCGCCCACGGCCGCGCTATAGGAGATGGGGCTCTGGTTGTGGCGATAGAACCACTCGAGCTTGCTCTTCCACTTGGCGGGACTGTCGGCTCCGAACACGAAGCTGAACGAGGAGTCCGAGCACTTCGAGGCACAGGCCGCTGATGTGCCCTCCGGCAGCGCCACCAGGTGGTCATCGGGGAAGACGATACGGACGTGGCCGTCCCGATCGTGGGTGAGGGTGGTCGTCGATGTGCCGCCGTCGTCGTGCAGCACCTCGATCGCAAACGACTCACCGGGCTCGGGCACGGGCAGGAAGATGCCGTCCTCGACCTCCACCAGCTCGCCAACGGCCACGTCCACCAGCTCTTCGGTGGATTGCGCGTCGGGAATCGGGGGCACCCGGGTGGCATCGGGAGCGTCTCGGATGTCATCGATGTCGGAATCGACTTCGGCGGTGCAGGCGGTCGCGACCGCAGCAATGAGTGCTCCACCGAGCAGGAGAGTCCAGCGGGATGTTCTGACCATGGGGGATGTCCTCCGCCCAAGCCGTTGCCCCAGTGGCTCGACCGGTTTCCATGGATCGGCGCCCGGCGGACCGAGCCCGACCGTCGCTGGGCCCAACCCAGGCCTCGATGTGCATCCAGGTCGCACGCGCCGGGCCGCCATGCCCTCTGCCCCGCGCGCTCATGCGCGTGCTCACGCGTCCGTTGGACAATCGCGATGATCGAATGCCGTGCTCGCTCCTCTGCTCGAGCGCATGTCGACGATTCCATTCGCCACCGCACTCGAACAGCTCATCGCGGCCCTGCGCGCCACCGATGGCGTCACCGTCATGACCGCCGAGATCGGCGCTCCGTGCACTGAGCCCGACATCCAACGGGCCCAGGAAGCACTCGGACATCCTCTCAGCGACGCGTTCTTGGCCTACTACCGCTCCGCCAACGGGGCACAGCTGGCGTGGGAAAGCCCGGCGGGCTCGGGCGGCTTCACCCTGGTTCCGCTGCCCAACCTGCTGACCGACTCCCCTGGCTACATGTTCGGGATCGACTTCGTCGAGCCGGGCGAGTCGTCGATCCCGCTGCTCGGAGGCACCGATGAGCACGGCTTGCGGCAACGACTCGCCGTGATCGATGCCTACGCCAAAGACGGCAACGAGTACCCGACGGTCGCGCTGGTGAAAGACGACTCCGCCGATCCCCTGGTCATCTTTCCCAACGATGCCTGCGCGGCGCTGTGCGACTTCCACCCGATGTTGGCCACCAGCTACTTCGAGATGCTGCTGGCCACCGCGGGCCACCGCGATGCGATCTACGACTTTGCTCAGCGCGGATACGCAGCCGACCACGAGGCGATCACGTGGGGCACAGATGAATGGCGCAGCCTCGGTGCACCCGGTCACTACGTGCAGTGGCTACAGCAGCGCGGCGACGTCCTGCAGGGCTATGCCCCCGCCATGTCCGAGCTTGCACAGGCGCTGCGGTCGGGCACCAGCCCCGCCGACCTCGACCCCAAGCGCTGGATCGAGATGCGCTACGGACACGCCTACCCCGGCTGATCCGGGTCACCCAATGCCCACCCCACTGGCACGGATGAAGCCGACACCATGAGACAGCCA
>JAHZJA010000170.1 GCA_022601155.1 Deltaproteobacteria bacterium
CATGCCCAGGGCGAGAGCCAAGAATCCACCGCCCCGGCCGTGTCCGCGAAGGAAATGGACGATGCGGCGCGATGACGAGTGGCGCATGGAGCGAGCTTCCACAATCGAAGGAGAAACGAAGAGCGAGCGCGATTTCCCTCGACCATCGAGAGGAAGCGGCAGCGCATCAAGTATCCGCAACGCCAACTGCGCGCACAATAGGCGTGGGACGGTCGCGCGATGGCGGCAATGGCGGCAGGACTGGCCTCACCGCAGCGCCAATGGCTGCGAAGGACCACATCAGCGGGATCAGCGGCGCCGGTCCAACGTGCGGATGACGAACGCGTGTGGATGGCGTTCGTCGGCTGCGTGCTCCTCGCGTGCGACCTCGGACCAGGCCGCTTCGTCCCAAGATGGGAACCGGACATCACCGTCGACGACGGCCGCGACCTCCGTCAGATAGAGGCGATCGGCGTGGGGTAGCGCCGCGGCATACACGGCCGCGCCCCCGGCCACGAACGCCTCGGCGTCCCCTGCATCCTCGGCGACCGCCAGCCCTGCCCGCAGATCGTGCGCCACCGCGACTCCGGCAATGACCGCATCGCGGTCGCGGGTGAGCACCACCGTCGAGCGCCCTGGCAGCGGCCGCCCGATCGACTCCCAGGTCTTGCGACCCATGATGAGGTGGTGACCGAGGGTGGTGCGCTTGAAGAACCGAAGATCGGCCGGCAGCCGCCACGGCAGATCGCCATCTCGACCAATGACCCCGTTTTGCGCGACGGCGACGATGAGCGACAGACGCATGCCCGGACCTCCAGGCAACCCGCGTCGGGCCGCCCCCGCCCTGTGTACCAACTGCGGCGGCCGTACGCCGCCGTGCAGCCGCAGCAAGGCCCTGTTGCCCAGGGGGTGATCCCCCTCACGGTCATGCCCTCGGTCCAGGCCGCAACCACGGCCCGCCTGCGGCCCACTCCGTCATTGGGAGTACCCCCACGATGACCGATCGCCGCACACGTCGCCGAATCTCGTCCGCCTCGATGCTCTGCGTGGTGCTGTGCGCATGCACCCCCACCGACGACGAGGGCGCCGACGCGGCTGCGGCCGGGCAATCGACGGGCACCACGGCCGCGGTCGACTCGAGCGGCGACACCCCTGCGCAGCCCACGTCCTCCACGACCCACGCAGATCCCCCGACCGGTTCGGGCGGCGACGCGACCACGGAGGGTGCCGGCGACAGCGGGCCCCCCGTCACCTTCGACGTCGGCGGTGGCGCAGCGGGGACCACCGATGGAGAGCCGGGCTGCAACGCGAGCAACCAAGTCGTCCTGACCGCGACCATCCGCGACTTCGCCAGCACCCACCCCGACTTCGAAGCGTTCTGGGGCGGCGACCCCTCCACCGGCTTGGTGCTGCCGATGCTGGGGGCGGACCAGACCCCTCAGTACAACCCTGCGCCGCCACCGACGCCGCCGGGCAGCTCGGCCACCCAGATCACCTCGGCCGCGACCTTCCACGACTGGTACCACGACGTGGCCGGAACCAACGTCACCGAGACCATCGAGATCACGCTCGAGGAGACACCACCCGGCTCTGGCCTGTACGTGTTCGACGACCCCACCTTCTTCCCGATCGACGCGGCGGGATGGAACGGCATGGCCGGCGCCAACAACGAGACGTTCCCCGACTCGCTGGGCGATCCGCACAACTTCCACTTCACGACCGAGATCCACACCACCTTCGTCTACGAGCCGGGCCAGGAGTTCATCTTCACGGGCGACGATGACCTGTGGGTGTTCATCGATGAAACGCTGGCCATCGACCTGGGCGGGCTGCACGGCAACATCACCGGGTCCGTGTTGCTGGACGACCTCGGGCTGGTCGTGGGTGAGACCTACCCGATGGACATCATGCACGCGGAGCGGCGGCACGACGGCTCGCACTTCCGCGTGGAGACCTCGATCTCGTGCTTCGCTCCCCCCGCGGGGTGAGCCTTCGGGGCGGGGCCTGCGGGGCTACACCGCCACCGATGCCTTGATGTGGGGGTGCGGCTCGTAGTCGCGGAGCTCGAAGTCCTCGAACCGAAAATCAAACAGACTCTCCGGGCGCCGCAGCAGCGCCATGGTGGGCAGGGGCCGGGGCGTGCGAGCCAACTGGGTCCGCGCCTGCTCGACGTGGTTGTTGTACAGGTGGGCGTCGCCGAACGTGTGGACGAACTCGCCTGGCTGTAGGTCCGTCACCGCCGCCATCATCTGGGTGAGCAGCGCGTACGAAGCGATGTTGAACGGCACCCCCAAGAAGATGTCGGCACTGCGCTGGTACAGCTGACACGACAGCCGCCCCTGGGCCACGTAGAACTGGAACAGGCAGTGGCACGGCGCCAACGCCATGCGCGGAAGATCGGCGGGATTCCATGCGCTCACCACGATGCGTCGCGACCCCGGATCGTTGCGGATGAGCTCGATGGCCTGCGTGATCTGATCGATCGAACCACCGTCGGCCGCGGGCCAGCTGCGCCACTGGTGTCCGTACACCGGGCCCAGGTCGCCAGCCTCGTCCGCCCACTCGTTCCAGATGCGCACGCCGTGCTCTTCGAGGTAGCCGATGTTCGTGTCGCCCCGCAGAAACCACAGCAGCTCGTGGACGATCGAGCGCAGGTGGACCTTCTTGGTCGTGATCAGCGGAAACCCCTGCTGCAGATCGAACCGGAGCTGACGCCCGAACACGCTGCGGGTCCCCGTGCCCGTTCGATCGTCCTTGTCGACCCCGTGCTCGAGGATTTCCGCGAGCAGGTCCAGGTACTGCTTCATCGCGGCGAGGCTACCCGAGGCGGAGGCCGCTGTCCGTGAGCCCGCCCCACCGGATGGACCACGACGGGCGTGGGGCCAGGACCCCGTCGAGCGAACCCCCTCCCGGGCACCGTTACCGGCAGCCCCCGTCGTGCGACGGGACGAGGCGAGGCGACGCGCAACGAGACGAGACGACGGGACGAGGCGAGGCGAGGCGAGGCGAGGCGACCAACCGGCGGTGACTCGCGGTCGTGGTCCCG
>JAHZJA010000171.1 GCA_022601155.1 Deltaproteobacteria bacterium
ACGAGCTGGGCGTGCCCGTGGAGTCGGTGCGGGTGATGGACACGGCCACCGACAAGGTCCCCAACACGTCCGCGACGGCGGCCAGCAGCGGCTCGGACCTCAATGGTCAGGCAGTTCGTGATGCGTGTGAGGTGCTACGGGAGCGGCTGCGCGATGTGGCGATGACGATGCTCGAGCTGCCCCCACAGCAGCGGGACACCCTGCGGTTTGCGGGCGGAGCGGTCACCCACCCCGACAGCGCACGGACGGTGCCGTTCGCCGAGGTGGCCGAGCGCGCCTGGGTGGACCGCGTGTCGCTGTCTGCCACCGGTTTCTACCGCACGCCGGGCGTGGGCTACGACCATGCCACGGGGCAGGGAACACCCTTTTACTACTACGCCTATGGAGCGGTGGTGTGCGAGGTCGAGGTCAACGGCCTGACCGGAGAGCACCGCATGGTGCGGGCCGACATCCTGCACGATGTGGGTCACTCGCTGGTCCCCACCATCGATCGCGGTCAGGTCGAAGGTGGGTTCGTGCAAGGGGTGGGGTGGTTGACCTGCGAGGAAGTGCTCACCCACGACGATGGCACGCCGATCACCGTGGGGCCGTCGACGTACAAGATTCCGGCCATTGGAGACGTACCGGTCGACATGCGAGTGGAGCTGCTGCCGCGTGCAGAGCAGCCGGGGGTGATCCACGGCAGCAAGGCCGTCGGTGAGCCACCATTGATGCTCGGTATCGGAGCGGTCACCGCCTTGCGACACGCGATCGGTGGCTTCGGCTCCGGAGAGGTCGAGCTGTCGCTCCCGGCCACGCCCGAGGCGATCTTGCGAGCCGTGGTGGCTCAACGGCAGCGGGACTGCGTCGGGGGTGGCTATCGTTGACGTCGCCGCCGGAGCCAGCCTCCGAGCACGAGCAACAGGCCCGTCCCCAGCATGCCGCGCCGATCGCCGTCGGCAGAACAGCTGCAGCCCGCGGTGGCGTCGAGGGTATCGTCGTTGGCGAGCGTCTCGCAGGTGCTGACGCTGGGGGCCTCGTTGCCCGCCATATCGAACGTACGGACGGTGACGCAGACATCCGAGCCTGCATCTTCTTGCAAGCGGGTGAGCGCCAGCTCGAGGTCTTCATCGGCCTGGGCCGAGAACCGGCGCGTCGTCGTGGGCTCGCCACCGACCGGACCCACCTCGATGTGGTACAGGACCGGTTCCTGGGGCTCGCGGCCGTCGACCGTGAACTGCCACTTGCGGCCGGTCTCGGTCTCATCGTCGCCACAGTTGCCGACCCACACATCATCGATGTCGTGGCGAAGATCCAGCAACGCGGGGGGCATCGGGGTCAGGTCGTCCGCTTCGCCGACGGTGAACGAAAGGGCGACTCTCTCGCTCGGGTCGTCGATGCCCAACCCCCGAGCTTGATCGCAGCTGTCGTAGCCGGGGCATCCCTCGATCTCCACGAACGCGCCGACCGGAGGCGGCGGGACGATGGCGTAGCCGTGCCCGGCCATCCTGGTTTCGTCGCGGAGCAATGCCACCGGTTGCCCATCCACGAGGACCTCGAGGTCCGATGCACTCCCTCCGCAGCTGACGTTCATCACCAGCAGCTCGTTGACCGCGACCGTGTCGCCGTCGGCGGGCGATTGCATCTCCACGTACGGGAAGCAGCTGCACGCCGACGCCACCGCAGGCAGGGCCCACACGAACGCGGCAGCGCTCAGACCACTCAACAGGGCAAGACGACGAAGGGAAGTCATGGGCATGAGCACGGGGTCGAGTCCAAACAGGCGAGCACGGCGACAGCAGACGAGGTCGGTAGTCGATGGCCGCCGCCGTGCCCCAATAAAAGTCCAAGCCAAGTGCTGGCAAGATGTTGCACGGGCCGTGCCACAACGCTGTTTGGCTGCCACAGGCGGTTCTGCGCGGGATGTACGGTTCCGGGCCGACAAGCCTGTCGGGCGCACGGACATCGACGTCATAGGGACAGCGGCCCCCGCGGCGTCGCAGCAAGTGCAAACCGAGCCCCGCCGCTGCGAGCGCTCGATTGGTGGGCTACGGCTTCGGGACTGATGTCAGCGCGGGCGGCCGGCTTCGACCCATGCCTGCCATGCGCCCTTGGAGATCTCCGACAGGACTGCCGCCGATGCATCGGGCAGTGCGGTCGGCACCTCGAGGGCCCCGAGCCAGGCGGGCACCGACGCCGGAGGAGCGGCTTGTTGCCCCACCATCGCGGCGGCGGCGAGCTGAAGGTGGTCGATCGAGCCGGTGGTGGGATCGTACCAGGGGTAGGCGGCCACCGACTCGTTGGGCGAAGGGTCCAGCAGCCGCTCAGACGAGTCGCTGCGCCACGCCGCCGCGAGCTTCTTTTGCAGAGCGCGTCGTCCGCTGTGCCCCCACGTCGCGACGGTACCGAACTTGACGTCCAGCATTCGGGCGATCTCTTTGTAGGACTTGTGCTGCCAGTAGTGAAACTCGAGCACCATCTGGTGGTTGAGCGGGAGCTCGCGCAACAGCTCCCGGACCAGCGCGATCTTCTCCTCGCGAGACACCTGGCTGGGAAGCCCCTGCGACAGATCGGCGATCGACAGGTCGCCGATCTCGTCGATTCGGTCGCGGCGAGTCCGTGAGCGCCAGTACTCGAGCAGTACGTTCTTGGCCACACCGACCAGGAAGCGCCCCGGGTCGTCGATGGTCTTGCCCCCCGCCTTGGACCGACGATCGAAGAACCGAAAGAACGTGTCGTGCAATAGATCGTCGACGGCGCTGGGGACCGCGACCTTGTTGGCGAAGAAGCGCTCGAGCATCGTCGCGTACTTGGCGTAGATTTCTCGGTCAGTCGGTCGCGCGGGTATGGGCACGCTTTGCGCGCGGGCTCCCTCGTGGGAGCCCGGCGCACGAGGGCCGCGATCGGACTTGGGCACACCCGCCATGGGCAGGTGCAGGGTGCATGATCGGGCGCCCACTTCCAACCTCGTCCGGGCTACGGCAGCCCGGCACTATCCCAAGGGACCCACACCTCTCGGTCGTACGAGGATGTGGAGTCTGTTCGAGGCGTGGTCTTCGGGGTGGGCGTAGGTCGTCTCGAAGCCCCAGCTGGGCGGAGTTTGGGACGGACCGACCAAGGTGGCGTGGTGCACCAGTTTCAGTTTGAAAGCGGGCGCACCGTCGACGATCGATGCATATGCCTGCATCGACCACGAGCCGATGATGCCAGGATGCCCCGGCATCGGGGCGGGTACGGGCTCGGGCTCGGGTGGGTCGATCAATGCATCGATCTCGACACCAGGGCCCTCCTGCGGATCGACCGGGGTCACGGTGAGCTGCAGCTGGTAGTCTTCGCCTTCGAACGCGACCACGCATTCGTGGGCGCCCTGCGTCAGCTTGATGTCGTACGCGTGAGCTCCATTGTCGAGTTCTTGGCTGTCGGCCACGTTCGAGTCGATCGTCACTGTGACGCCGTCCTCGTCGCGAGGAACGATCTCCAAGCTCATGTGGGTGATCGTGGTGAAGCTGCCGTCCATTGTCCCTTCCTCTTGGCTACGTGCCCTTGTGGTGGAAGAGTGATTCCGCGAGGCCCGAATTTTTCGGCTTCCTGCGTTTTCTTTGAAGTGCAGGTGATTGCCGACTAGGGAGGCGAACCGCTCAATCGCACGTGCCAGGGTGCGTCTGGGGCCGTCAATGAGTAGGAGCGAGGCCGAAGCTGTGCCGGGCGCACTGTGAGCGCGTGTATTGAGCCGTTCGCCTCCCTAGTACCTGATGCCCGAAGTCCGATCCGGGTTTCGGTTAAGACCCATCGGGCCGCCCGTGCGTCTCATGCTTGATGGTACGTGGCCCTGCTCCTCGCCCGCTGTCGGCCCCCCCGGAGTGTCCGCCGAGAGCTCAAGTTCATCGTGCGACAGCAGCGGGCGCCACATGTGCTCG
>JAHZJA010000172.1 GCA_022601155.1 Deltaproteobacteria bacterium
CGAAGTCGAACGCCGCATCCACGCGACGAAGAAGCTGACCGATCGTCCCTTTGGTGTGAACTTCTTGATGGATGCACCGGGTGCGGAAGAGATCGTGGCCCTGCTGCTCGATACCGCGACCTCCGCATCGGCATCCGGGGCCGCGCTCCGAGCCCTGGTTCAGGTCCCGGGCGCGGCGGAGCTGCCCGGGATCCTGCTGGTGAGCCGGGCCAACCCCACCCCGATTCCCGGCGCCGAGGGGCTGCCGGCCCTCAAGCGTCCCTTCACGATCCCCGCGCTGCACAAGGTGCTCCGCGAGTCGATCGACAAGACGCCTACCCCCCGCAGCCCCAAGCGCACCAACCAGATAAGCGAGACGGTCCGCGTCCGTCTGCGCAAAGCACTCGCCGAGGCCTTGCCCGAGGTCCCGGTGGACACGGCCGCGCTCGACAAGCTGGCGTCGACGCTGGCCCGGGATGGAACGCTACCGACCCCCGCGGCCGGTATTGCGATCTCCGGTGACGTGGCGAGCCTGCGACTCGAGTCCGTGCTCCACATGATCGCCGCCGATGGCGCTCGCGGCGTACTGAGCGTCGCCCACGACAGTCGCTACATCCGGCTCCACCTCGACCAGGGCTTCGTACGGCTGGCCGAGGTCAAGGGTGATCTGGGCGAGGATCTCCGCCTCGGCCGCTTCGTGGTCGAAGATGGCTTCCTCCCCGCGGAGACCGTCGAGGCCGTCGCCACCGCGGTCGATCCCCGACGCCGTGTGCTCGGCCAGCGCCTCGTCGACGAGGGCCATCTTCGCGCGAGCGAGCTGGTCACGGTGTTGGTGCACCAAGCGCGCGAGGTCACCTGCAACCTGGTCGGATGGACCCAGGGGCGGCTGACGTTTGCCCCCACTCCCAGCCTCCACCCGCTCGCCGCCGCGGTGGCCGAGGCCAAGGCCGAGCTACGGGTGTCCGAGGCCTTGCTCGACGCCCTGCGCCGCCGCCATGAGGAAGCGGCGATGGGTCCCCACATGGCCGGCGTGGACGATGTCTATCTGCGCAACGACGTCGAGATCGCCAAGCTCGGCCGTCAGGCGTTCACACGGGACGAGCTGGGCGTGCTCGAGCTGCTCAATGGCCGCCACAGCGTCAAGGAAATCGCTCGCAAGACCCGGTCGGGGACGTTCTCGGTCGCGACGGTTCTGTATCGGCTGACGCGCGGCGGGCTCACCCGACGGCGCGTCGAGCCGCTGTCGACCTGAGCGCGCCCCGTACATCGACGCCCACCGTCGGTCGGCACGCCCCCGCCCAGACCACCGCCGCGGGGTCTTTACTCGTGGGGCTGCGGCTGCGACCGTGGTCACCGTGGCCAAGGCTTCTTCCGTCAGCTGTCGAGTGCTCATCGCGGATTCCGATGCGGCCGAGCGCCAGCGCCTGACCACCGTCGTCGAGGCCGCCGCCGCCGCGCTCGACCGCGAGATCGTCGTCGATCAAGCCAGCGACGGCACCACCGCCATGGCGCTGTGGAGCGAGCACCTCCCCGGCCTCGTGGTGTGCGAGGTGTTGCTCGATGGCCTCTCGGGCCTGGCGCTGCTGCGGCGGATGAAGTCGGAGCGCACCGCACTGCCGCCCGTCATCTTCGTCACCCGTCTGTCGCGGGAGAGCGATCGCTACTGGGGGCTGCGCAGCGGTGCCCATGCCTACCTCGCCAAGCCCTACGACGACGAGCAGTTGCGCACCCGGGTGCAGACGATCCTCGACAAGGGAGCCGACGCGCCCCCCGAGCGACCGTTTCCGTAGCCACGGCCAGCGCTCGCTCCCGTCGCCGCCGGGCTGCGCCCGCTACTTCGGCTGTGCCGAGAGCCCCGAGCGCTGCGCCTCGTAGGTATCGAGCACCCGCAGCACCTCCATCACGATCCGGTCTTCGAGACCGCGGCGGGTCTCTGCGACCAGGGTCGCCTCGGGGGACACGTTGGTGAGGATGGAGAACCCGACCAACGGCTCACCCTGCTCGGAGGTAATCACCCCCGACAGACCGCTGACGCGGTCGAGCGTGCCCGTCTTGGCCCGGACCCGCTTGCCCGACAGCCGCAGTCGGCTGCGCATGGTGCCCGGCTCCCCCGCCACGGGCAGCGCATCGATGAGGTTGCGACCCGGCTGCGCGCTGCGATGGGCGACCTCCATGAGGTCGACCAACCCCTGGGTCGTCAGACGACCCTCGCGGTGCAGACCCGAGGCGTTCTTGAACACGACCGGCTGCGGCCCGGTGAGGGTTTGCCAGTAGTCGTGCAGGATTTCCTGGCCCGCGTTCCAGTCGCCCGGATCGCCCGTCATCCGCCACGCCAGGGTGCGCAGGGTCTGCTCGGCGATGAAGTTGTTGGAGTAGGCCAGCCCCGAGTCGAGCACCTCGAGCAGCGGCACCGACTCGTTCTCGACCAGCAGGTCGGCCTGGGACGGCACGACGCCCCGCTCGACGGGCAAGGGCTCGCTGGCACTGAGCTCGCTCAGCTGCTGGGCGAGCACGGCCCCGGTGAACAGACCCGGGTCGGTGATGCGCCGCCGAAACAGCAGCGGGCTGCGCCCCTTGGGAATTCGGCCGTCGATGCGCACCACGGTGTCTTCACCCTTGGACGACGTCCGCACCGACAAGGTGTTGCGCGAGCCGGTGCGGGCGCGATTGTCGACCCGCACGTGGGCGCTGGCCGGGGTCACCACCACCCCGGGCCGACTGCGGCCGGCGATCGGGTAGACGGTGATCTCGACGGTGTTGAAGGCCATCGAGAGCGCACCGCTGGGTGCCTGGTAGGCGTGACCCGGACCTTCGGTGTCGTAGCCGGGCCCAAAGCGGCGACTGGTGAACACACTGTCGTCGATCACCAACCGCTCGAGCGCGGGGACATCGACCGACTCGATCACCAACCCCGCGATCGCGGCGATATCGTCCACCTGCAGCAGTGGATCGCCCTGCCCTTCGAGGTACAGCACCGGGCCGTCGCGCAGCACCCGGGTGACGAACACATAGTCGGGACCGAGCAGATCGAGCGCGGCGGCCGAGGTGACGATCTTCTGGTTGCTGGCCGGGATGAGCGGCGTGTCCCCGAAGTAGTCGAACAACACCTGCCCGGTGGAAAGCTCGCGC
>JAHZJA010000173.1 GCA_022601155.1 Deltaproteobacteria bacterium
CCGGGCGAGCCGTCGTTTGCCCGGGCCTCGTTCTTTGTTCGCCCCCCTTGCCACTCACGTTTGATTTTCGCCTCGATCAGCGGACGACCATGGACTCCAGCAACTCCATCCTCGAACAAGCGTCACGACTCGACGGGCTGGTGGCCGAGTGCCACGCCCGGGTTGGTACGCAGCTGGGTGACACGCTCATCGATGCCGAGCTTCGGCCGCGGCTTCGTGCCTACTGGGACATGGTCCGCTCGACCAGCCCCCAGCGCCAGGCGGCCTGCCGCTCCGGCTCCCGACTTCCCCACACGCTCAACTCGTTCGCGGGCATGTTCTTGCTGGTCGTGCTCAACGAGGGTTGCGACGTCGACGACGGCATCCTCGACGCCGCCGCGGCCTGTGAGCTGTATGGATTTGCAATCTCCCTGCTCGATGCCGTCCAAGACGACGAACTCGAGCCCCCGATCTCCGACTTTGGCCCTGCGGTGGCGAGCAACGCTGCGCTCATCATGTTCGTCCAGGCGTGCGGAGGCATCATGCGGATGGGCGACCGACTCCCTGCGGCGGGGCGGGCCCGACTGCAGCGCTGCTTCGTCGACCGCTCGTTGATCTCTGGGGCCGGACAGCACCGAGACCTTCGCTGCGTGCGGCCGGACTCGCTGGAGTCGTCGGCGACTCAGGCACAGGACAAGACGACCGCCATCGCGATGATCCTGGAGATGGCTGCATTGATGGCCGGCTGCAGCGAGGAGCGTGTGGGGCTCTACTACCGGATCGGTCGGCGCTACGCCCTGGTTCGTCAGTGCGTCAACGACCTGCGCGACCTGTACGGCAAGACCTCCAGCGACGATCTGGCGACGGGCAAGTGGAGCCTGCCGTTGGTCGCATTTTGGACCGACGCCGAGCCAGGCCCGCGCCGTGAGCTGGATCGGCTGCGGCAGGACCTTCCCGGTTCGGCCCAGGCGATCGCCACGCTGCTGTTTCAGTCGGGGGCCATCGGACGGGTGGCCTCGGTGATGGAGCAGGCGCGCTGCGAAGTGCATGCGGCCATCGAGCAGCTGGGCTCCGCCGATGCTCCGATCGCCGCGATGGGCGCGGCCACCAACGTCATCACATCCCGCATCTACTCCCGCGCTGCAGCGTAGACGGCCATGGCACACCTCAATTCAGTTCGACTCCGCGAAGACGTGAAGCTGGAGCTGGTCTACGACGACCAGACCCCGTGGGGCTGCGGCTTTACGGGGCTGAGCGACGCCTTGCTGCGACGCAGCTGCGGCGCCCTCGAGGCGGTGGTCGCTCGCGAAGGCATGGACGCGCTCCAGATCCAAGCGCAGCGGTGGATGCCCGAGGTCATGGGTCCACGTGCCCTTGGGAGCCTGTACACGAGCCCGGAGCGCCTGCGCGAGACATGCGTCTACCCGCCGGCCTCGAAGGTACGACCGGCGGCCCTCGATGTGTTCGTCCCCCACGAAGACGGAATGCGAACCACACGCCTGCTGCTGTGCACCGAGCAGGCCGCATCGCTGGCGCCGTGGGTCGGCGCATGGCAGCGCGGCGGGGCTCGACCCCAGCACGGAGGCGCCGCTGCGCTGTGGGATCGGTTGATGGAGGCCGGGGCGTTCGAGGCCCCCCGTGAGCCCGTGCAGCCGCTCGGCGAGGGCATCACCTTCGTTGGACATGCTGCGGTCGCGATGCGCGAGGCGGACACCGAGCTGCTGTTCGACCCGTTCTTGCTGCCACCGTCGAAGGCCGATCCGGCGACCATGCGGCCACACACCGCCTGCGATCTGGAGCCCAGTGCCGTGTTCGTGACGCACTCGCATCCCGACCACTTCGACATCCCGACGTTGCTGCGTCTGGGCCACGACACGCCGATCTACGTGCCGGCCGTCGAGCGCGAGTCGTTGCTGGCGACCGACATGGTGCTGCGATTGCGCGAGCTGGGGTTCACGGCGGTGCGATCGTTGGCCTGGTTCGACGAGGTCACCGTGGGTCCCTACCGGGTGGTGGCCCTGCCGTTCTACGGGGAGCAACCGACCGACAGCCACATGCTGCACCCCGAAGCGCGCAACCTCGGCAACACCTATGTCGTGGAGGGGCGAGATCATCGCGTGGCGCTGCTGGCCGATGCGGGCCGAGATGCGGCCGGCGACACGATCGAGATGGCCGCCGATGCTCGTGCGCGCTACGGCGCGGTCGACTACGTGTTCGGCGGATACCGAGCGTGGCGGCTTCAGCCGATCCGCTACCTGTTCAGCTCGGTCGCGCGCTACCTGCTGTTCGTGCCTCCCGAGGCGCGCACCCGGTGGCAGACGATCATGAACGACGCCGACGATCTCGTCGCGACGGCGGCGGCCTGGGGCGCACGCTCCGTGGTCCCCTATGCCAACGGCGGCGCCCCCTGGTTTGCCCGCATTCGCCTCGGCCCCCACGGCAATCCCGATCGTCCCGACGACCCCCGCATCGATCCTTCGATCGCCAACGTCGAGCGCGCCATCGCGGCCAGTGAGGCCGACCTCGAGTTGTTCGCCATGAAGACCGGCCAGTGCGCTGCGCCGGCTCGAGCCAACCATTGACGCCCCCAGGACTCGTCCCATGTCCAAGAACAATCCGCCCCCCGTCGCCGCGGCGCGCAAGCATGTGTTGCTGGGATTGCTGGCGACGGCCGAGCACGAGCGCCTGGCCCTACCCCGCCGACAGCAGCAGCTCGACGCCACCACACGCTGGATACGCGCACGGTTCGACCTGCTGCGCCCCAGCGACGTCGTCGACTTTCTCCCGGAGGTGGGCCTGAGCGCCGCCGATTTCGCAGACCACATGCGCACGCTCCACGACATTGCTCGGGTGCAGGAGCACTACCACGCTCGGATCGACCAGCGGTTGCCGAGGTATCGGGCCGTGTTTGGTGCAGGCGACTGGTTGCTGCGCCAAGAGCAGCCCGTGTCCGTGGTCGAGCGATGGCGTGAAGGAGCGGGACGATGATCATCTGTGATCCCAACGAGGCGGCGCCCGGCGGCCAGACGGTGACCAGTCTGCGGCGACGCATCGCGCTGGGGATCTTGGCGGAGCACGAGCACGAGCGGCTCGGGCTGACGGTGACGCGCGACGAGCTGAACTCGATGATGCGTTGGTATCGTGAGCAGTACGGGCTGCACCGTCGCGATGATCTGGAGGGCTTCATGCGTGCAGCCGGCCTGTCTCGTGCAGATCTGACGACGCAGATGCGTACGTTTTGCCAGCTCACCCGCGTGCAGGCGCACCACGGCGCTCGGCTGGAGTCGCTGCTTCCCGACTATCTGGCGTTCTCGAAGATCGAGGGCTGGAGTCGCTCGCGTCGCGATGGAGGGACATGATGCCGGGCGTCGAGCTGGCTCCCGCGGTGGTCGTACGGGTTGCGGGCTGGCCCATCGGTGCGGTCAAGGGCCTCGGTGACGCCGCGCTGACCGAGGCGGCGGTACGGGCATCGGAGGGTGATGCGGGATGCAGCGATCTGACGCCGCGCTACACCGAGGCGCTCGAGCGAGCACGGCTGCGACTTTGGCAGCGTACCGCGGGCGACCCTCGGTTCATGCGGGCGCTGGCGTTGGTCAATCCCACGCTGGCCGTCAGCCTCGCCAACAAGTCGTTTCCGGCGCGGCGCAACAAGGCGGCGCGACACCTCGAGACCACGCTGTATCGCTATCTGTCGCGCGCCGTGTCGCGGACGGAGCCGTGCGGATTGTGGACCGGAGCTACGGTGGCTCGGTGGTCGACTCGTCGACGGACACGAGCGACGGGCCGAATCTCGTCTCGGGTGGCGCCCGATCTCAGCCCCTTTCGCCGCATCTGCCAGCGGTTGGCCACGCGTCAACCCTACGCCGACCTGGGGCCGTACAAGCTCAACCCAACCCTGGCCCGTCAGACCGATGGAGCGTTCTTGATGTGGTCGGGGCCGGGGCGGGGCTCGCCCGTTCAGCGGCGATTGGGCGGTGGTGCGGCGACCGACCGAATCCTGGCGACTCTGGGGCAGCGCTCGGTGTGGACGCGGAGCGAGGCGACCGGGACACTGGTCGAGCACGCGGGACTCGAGACGGACGCGGCCCGTCGCGTGGTCGAGCGGTTCGTCGAGACGGGAGTCTTGGTGGGCGGCTTCGCGTTCCCTCGCCGTTTTCGCGACCCGTGGGATGCCTTGCGTCGGGTGGAGGCCGGGCTCGAGCCCGAGCACGCTCGGGCATGGCATCGCGCGCGGACGCAGCTGGCGAGCATCGCCGCGCAGCTGAGTCGGTTGCTCGACGACGGCGATATCGAGTCGATCGTCGATCGCTCGCGTGCCGCGGGAGCCGTGGTCGAGGCGCTGGCGCGCACGCTGGGCATCGACGACCTGGTGGCGCCCCGAACCGCGCTTCGGTGCGACGTCGCGGCGCCCTGGGAGGTTCAGCTCGGGCCGCAGGACGCTCGGATGTTGCAGCAGTCGATCGTCGAGTTCAGTCGGTATCAAGATGCAGATGGGATGCACGCGCCGCTGCTGCGCGCGTCGGCCCGCCGCATGCTGGGTGCTGGACCCGGGCTTGCCCTGGCCGCCGTCGAGCCGGTGGCGGTGCCCGCAGCTGACGACGGGACGGTCGGCTGGGACGCGGTGCTCCACGGACTCGGAGCAGACCAACAGCTGACCGCCCGAAGCGACGCGTCGAGGCAACGACTGGCGCTCGAGCAGGCGGAGGTGTCGGTCACCCCTCGCGGGCGGAACACCGGGCCGTCACTGGCCGCGCTGCACGTCTCCGTGGTCGATCCGTCGCTCGGTCGCGGCGTGCTCGTGCACGGGCTGGGTCTGGATGCCACGGCGGCTTACGCTCGTCTCGCCGATCTGCTCGACGAGCAAGACGTCGACGGCGACGGCCTGGCGCTCTGGTTTCGACAGCAGTATCGCCGCGTGGCCGAGGACACGGGAGCCGATGTGGCCGTGCTCGTGTACGACCACCATGTACCCAACGTGATGGCGCAGCCCGACCTCGGGGCGGAGATCCTCGATCCGTGGGGGGTGACGCCGGGGCAGCTGCCCGACCGCGGTCTGCGACTGACCCTGGATCCTCGCCAACAGCCGCCGCTCATCGAGGTGGACGGACGCGCGCGGCCCCTCGTTGCGTTTGCACCCACGGCCGCCTCGACCCCGCACGACGATCCCTGCCTTCAGGCATTGCTGATGTCGTCGTCGCACGTGCCCCCGTTGGTCGCGCCTGGCGCTCGCATCGTCCACGACGATGAACGTGCCGCCCCTCGCCACTGCCCGCGGTTGCGGCTCGAAGGGGGGACGGTCGTGCGCCCTCGCAGCACGTGGCTGCAGGGCCCACACCTCGAGGCGCTGACGCAGGTCAAGGGGGTGGCGCGTTTCGTGCGGTGGCAGCAGCTGGCCACCACCCACCGGTGGCCGGCGTTGCTGCTGCTCGAGCGCGACGGTGGTCCTCCTCTACTGGTCGATCGCGACAGCCCGCTGGCCATCGAAGCTGCCTTCGAGGGCTCCCGCCGCGCGCGATGGCTTCGCGTGCAGGAGTTCGTACGGGATGCATGGATTGGACGAGACGATGACGACGCAGATCAACGCTACGTGGCCGACCTCGTGCTGCCCTTCGTGCGGGGCCTCGACGCTCAACGAGACGGAGCCGTCGACGATGCACTGGATTCAGCTCAATGTGGGCCTCACACCTCGGCGGGGCTCGCTGCTGCCCAGTGAGGGGCGCCTGTTCGGCGCGCTGGAGCCCGTGATCGCCAGTGCACGCGGGGAGGGTCTCGAGTGCTTTTGGTTCGTGCGCAAGGACCCCGCGCTGCGGCTTCGCTTTGGTGGACGCACCTTGCCGTCCGATCTGCGGGCGCGACTCGGCGCCACGCTGGCCACACTCGAAGACGAGGGGGTGGTGAGCACGGTCTTCAGCAGCGTCTACGAGCCCGAGACGACGCTGTTTGGTGGGCGCGCCGGAATGGATCTGGTGCATCGACACTTTGATCTCGACACCGCGGCCTGGATGACATGGGCTCGGATGCAGCGGGCACAGGCGTTTGCGTTTTCATCCACGGTGTTGACGCTCGCGGTCATGGTCGACCGGGTAGAGCGCTCCGTCGCGGAACGCGGTGAGATCTGGGATGTGTGGGCGAGCCTTCGGCGAACCTACGGCGAGCCGTCCGATCCACTCCAGGTGCCCGCGATTGGGCTCCGGCAGCTCGCCGCGGTGGGCGGGCCTCGGGCGCGACCCGTCGTCGAGGCGTACGCCAAGACCAATGCGAGCCTGGCTGCCGATCTCGACGCGCTGTGGCGCGCGGGGCAGCTGCGGGTGGGTCGGCGCGGGTTGATGTCGACGCTCGCGGCGTTTCACTGGAATCGCCAGCGGATCGGCCACACCACGATGGCACGCCTGGCTCACGCGATGGCAACCCACTACGAGCCCGAGCACTACGAGCCCAAGGGCGGCTCCCTGCAGGCAGGGGCGACGGCATGAGACTCGGCGGGCTACTGCGGCCACGGCTGTCGTTCGTGGCTCAGATGACGGCCAGCGAGTGCTCGGTGGCCTGCCTGGCGATGGTGTTGGCGCAGCACCGCTGCCACGTCGACAAGCGAGCGCTACGCAGTGCGCTGGGGACCGGGCGCGATGGCGCGAGCGCCCACGCGTTGTTTACGGCGGCACGGAGCTTCGGGCTCGATGGACGGGCCGTACGGGTGCGCGGCGCCAAGCTCGGGCGGCTGTGCCCCGGGACGATCCTCCACTGGGAGCGTCGACACTTCGTGGTGCTGGAGCGGGTGACTCGTCGCCACATCTGGATCCTCGATCCGGCGGTGGGGCGCCGCCGCCTCACCCGCGACGAGGTTGCGGCGTCGTTCTCGGGCCTGGCTCTCGAGCTGTCCCCCGATCCACACGACCCGCGCTGGTCGGGTGCGACACCACGGAGGTCCTCGCCCAGCTGGAAGCTGGTGCGGGAAGCGACGGTGCGGGCGCGGATGCTCTTGCCGTTCGCGGCGGCGACACTGGTCTCCATCTGTGTCGGCCTGGGCGTGGCGGCGGTGCTGCACGGCTTCGTGGCCCAGGCGCTGTCGCCCCATCCTCGCTTCCTGCGGCTGGCCGTGGGCGTCGGGTTGGTGGTGCTGGCCACGATGGTGGCCCATCGCCTGCGCGCGTGGGCCACGAGCGCGTTGGGGATGGCCATCGAGGGGCGGCTGTTCGACGCCCTGCAGAGGCAGCTCCTGGCCGTGCCGACCGCCTTCTATCGGCTGCGCACCACCGAGGATCTGGTGGACCGTCTCGCGCGGGTTCAGATCCTCCGGACTCAGCTCACACGTGCGGTGGCGATCGTTGCAATCGATGCGCCCACCCTCCTGGTCTACCTGGCCGTGGTGAGTACCTGGGCAAGCTCGATGGCATGGACTGCGGTTGGACTCGCGGTGCTGCACCGCGCCATCGCAACCCCACTCCGTCGAGCCCAGTCGCGTGCGCAGGTGTCGGGCCGAGGCGCTCGGAGCCGGCTCGACGCGTTCGAGGCCCGAGCTGTGCGCGGAATGGATGCCATCAAGGCAATGGGCGGCGAGGCGGGCATTGCAAGGCGTTGGTCCGCGCTCCGCACCGAAGCCGATCAACGCGAGGTCCAGCACGGCCGCGCACGCGTGGTCGCCACGGGCGTCGTCGAGGGCTTCGGCCTGATGCTCCCGGTCGTGTTGCTGGCCGTTGGCGCCTACGAAGTCTCTGCCGGGAGCATCTCGGTGGCCGCCTTGGTGGCGACGCACTGGCTGGCCGTGGCGGCACTGCGACCCTTGGGCTCGATGCTCGACGCGAGTGCGCTGGTCGACCCGACTCGGCGCGCGATCGAGCGGCTCGATGACGTGCTCGATGAGATCCCCGCGGGCTCGACGTCGGCTCCGTCGTCCGCGCTGATGCTCCCCGCGGCGATCGAGCTCGATGCGGTGTCGGTCCCGTCGGCTTCGACCGATGAACCCGCGCTCGACGGTGCCACGGTCACGCTGCCGCCCGTGCGACATATCGCCGTCGTCGGGCCGCCGGGGAGGGGCACGGCAACGCTGGCCGCGGCGCTGGTCGGTGTGACGCGTCCCGAGCACGGGCGCGTGTGTATCGGGGGCCTCGACCTCGCGAGACACGGTGTCGGTCCCCGGACTCATCCTCTGAGCTTGGTGCCGCCATCCGTGCCCCTGTTCAACGGCACGATCCGCGACAACATTGCGCTGGGGGCCGATGGCTCGACCGAGTACGAGGTCCTCGCCGCGGCGCGACTGGCCGGCATCGACACGATCGTGGCCGGAATGCCGCAAGGCTACGAGACCGCCGTCTTCGACGACGGGCGAGGCCTGGCCGATGGGCTCAAGCGTCGCATCGGGATTGCGCGGGCGTTGGTCGGTCGTCCCCAGCTGTTGGTGATCGACGAGGCCGCTTCGGCACTGGGGCCCGAGGCCGAGGGAGCGCTGGTCGATGGGCTCCTCAGCGGCAGCGTGCGGACCTTGGTCACCGTCAACTCGCATCGCAGCACGGTGCAGCGAGCCGGCCTGGTGGTCGTGGTCGAAGCCGGGCGTGTCGTCGAAGCCGGGCCTCCCCAGGGCGTGGGGGCCCCGATCTCAACCGAGCCGCGCTGGTCGGGCTCGTGCAGGGCAGTGGGAACATGATTGCAGAACTCATCGAAGGTGCAGTGACGGCGGTACACGCCTACTTCGCCCAACCGATCCCCGTGCTGGGGTTTGGACTCAGTCGCATCGCACTCGGGCTGGTGTTCGTGGTCGACGGGTTGATGATGCTGCGTGATCACGACACGTGGTACGGCGCCGACGCGCTGAGGCCGACCGGACCTGCCGAGGGCGCACCTTCGCGCTGGGATCCGATGGGGTGGGTCGAACGTCACGGCGGCTCGTCGCGCTCCATCGTCATGATGATGGTCGCGAGCGCGGTGGCATTTGGGTTGGGGCTCGCGACGACGCTCTCCGGGGCGCTGCTGCTGCTGACGCTCGTGATGATCCCACTGCGCAACCGCTTCATCGTCTACGGCGGGGACGCGTTCGCGCGGACCGTGCTGTTGCTGTTGCTGTTGTCCCCGTGTGGCTCTTCGGTGGGGATCGATCGCTGGCTGTCCGACGGCACCGCGGGTCTCGACGCTCAGGCCCCGGCCTGGGGCGGACGGCTGGTTCAGCTGGAGGTTGCGGCGCTGTACCTCACCAACTTCATCGCCAAGGTGCCGTCGGCGGCATGGCGGAAGGGGGCGGTGATGATCGACTTGCTGCGCAACCGCAACTTCGCTCGCCGCGACGTGCCGAGCGTGCTCACCCGGCCCACCGTCGGACGGTTGATGACCTGGGGCGCACTGACGGCGGAGCTGGTGCTCGGCCCCGCACTGTTGGTGGCTCCGACTGCGGCTGTGGCCTGCGCGGCCGCGATCGCGTTCCACATCGCGATCGCCAGGCTCATCGACGTGCACCTGTTCAGCGCGGTGATGGTGGCCTCGTTGTTGTCGCTGCTGCCCGCCGATCTATTGCGGACGGTCGGCTCGATGGAGCCCGTCTCAGCCGTCGTGCCGATGAGCCTGGCTCATGCGCTGGCGCTCGGATTGGTGCTCGTGTACGGGGTGTACGCCGTCAGCTCCGACTGGCCGGGCCAGCGCCAGGGCTCCACCCGACTTCGGTGGCTTCGCGCTCCGCTGCGGTGGATCGGCTGGAACCGAGGGTGGCGGCTGTTCACCACCAGCGCGCCGACGGGCATCGAGGTGGAGATCACCGTGATCGATGCGCGAGCACAGGCAGTGCAGTGGAGCTGGGATGGGCCCCGGGACCTGCTGCCCCGTTCGCCTCGGGCGATCCCCGTGTGGCCAGGGCATCGCTTCCAGCGCTTCACGTTCTCGCTGGTGCGTGAGGTCCAGGCACGGCAGCGCCTCGTGGCCCGGTTTCGAGCCGCACTGCGCGACGCCGACATCGTTGTCCGGGGGTGGTCGATCGACGTGCTGTACGTCGAGGTCCACGGCCGCGTGATCGAGGGCGGTCTCAACGTGGGAGCACAGGTGGCGTCCACCGCCGACGGGCGCCCCGACGTCGAGGCTGCAGCACGGCTCGCGGAGGCCGTGCGCTGCCCACCCACCCGCGACCGGCTGGGCGCGTTGGCTCGGCTCGTCTCGCGCTCGAACGACAACCCCCAACCTTGCCGTCCCTCGATCTCGGAGGCGAGCTGATCATGCACCTGCTCGACACGATGATTCCGCCCACGCCGCGGACCCCTCGCGCCATCGGCATGGCGATCGAACGCGGCATCGCGTACCTGGCCGACGCTCTCGACCCCGACGAAGGTCTGTGGCGCGATTTCACCGAGCGCGATGGCTCGCGGGGCTCGGACGTCTGGGTCTCTGCATTCGTGGCGGCCCACATCGGCGGCATTGCACAGGCTCGCCCCATGGCGGCCGACGTCGCTCGCGCGTTGCTGGCCAGACCTCGCCGCTCGGGGGGCTGGGGCTACGACCAGCGCCTGCTCGAAGACGCGGATTCCACCGCGTGGGTCCTGCTGGCTGCACATCGAAGCGGTGCGGGGATCGAACGCCCGGCCCTGCTGGGTGCATTGCGATTGTTGCTCCGCCACGAGGACCCCAGCGGTGGCTTCGTGACGTACGGCGACGAAGGTGTGGAAATCTTCGGGCACATCGCGGGGCGGGCGGGGTGGTTTTCGGCCCAACCGTGCGTGAGCGCGGCGGCCCTGCTGGCCTTGAGCTGTTTCGCGAGTCGAAGCGTTCCCGCAATCGAGAGCACGGCCCGCTATTTGTCCGACCACGCGGAGTCCGACGGGCTGTGGCACCCGTACTGGTGGCACGGCTTCGCGTACGCCACCCATCACGTGGTGGACGCGCTGCGCCATGCCCAGCAGCTCAGCTGCGCGCGGGCATCGGCCATTGCCACGGCGGTGCTTCGGGCTCGGTGCGCCGACGGAGGCTGGAGCGGACGAAACCCCGGACGGAGCACGGCCTTCGCCACCGCCTTGGCCATGTTGACCCTGTGCACGCTGGCCGACGTGCTGAGCGATGCCGTGGGCGACGATGGACGAGGCCAGGCCAGGCAAGCGCTGGAGGCCGTGCGCATGGCGGTCCCGCTGCTGTCGTCGCTGCAGCGCGCCGACGGGTCGTTTTCGCCGAGCGCCGAGCTGCTGGTGCCCGGCGGCGCCACGCAAGACACGCTCACGATGGTCGACCACGGCGTGTTCACCACAGGATGCGTCTTGCATGCCTTGGACGAGGCCCGGCGCGTCTTGGGAGGTGCATCGTGAGCCGAATTCCCGTCGTGGTGCCTTCGTCGGCTCGGGTCGACGCGATGCTGGCCGCGGTGCCGTTCGTTCGCCGTCAGCCGGAGGACTTCACCCCCCGCGATGCGATCCCGTGGGAGGCCCAGGCGTCGCAGCTGCTGAAGTGCCGCGTCGGAGACGATTTCATGGGCCTGCGCAGCGGGGCTCGGGTCGAGCGCGAGGTTGCGGCCTTGGTCGAGCATCTGGCGCTCCCGGCTGGCGCGGCGATCGTCGACCTGGGCTGTGGCCCCGGCCTATACGGCAACCGTCTGGGTGCGCGGGGCTACCGGGTGACGGGAATCGACATCGCGGACGCCGTGGTCAGCCACGCCCAGGCCGAAGCCGATGCTCACGGTTGGTCGTGTTGCTACCAGCGCGGGTCGTTCCTCGCGCTGCCCTTTTGTCGCCGCTTCGATGCCGCGCTCCTCACCAGCTCGATGGTCAATCATCTCGATCGCGCCGAGCTTGCGTGCTTGTTGGGTGGCGTGCGGCGGGCGTTGGTCCCCGCAGGGCGGCTGTTGCTCGAGGTCAGCGTGGCGTCGCCAGGCCTCACGCGGCGGCCCGACACGGAGGACTGCAAGCTGTTCACGCTGCCGTACTCGCCCTGGAGCGCCCATCCCCACGACTGGCTCGAGCGCAACCTTTGCTTTGGCCGTCGTCGCGAGCGGGTCATTCATCACGTCATCGTGGGCGAGGACGGTGGCGTCGCCGAGCACTGGTCACGCCGAAGCCTCTACCCGCGCCAGCAGCTGACGGCCCGACTCGAGCGCGAGGGCTTCGTCGTTCAGCAGTGGTTCGAACAGGGCCTTGTCCCCGCCACGGCACCGACCAGCGAGGCGGTGTGGGTGCTGGCGCAGTCGCTTCGTTGACCCCGTCGAGCCCACAACGTCATGGATGCACAGCACATCACGACCTCCGAAGTCGAAACGCGAGCGCCCGCGACATGGGCCAATGTTCGCCGCTTGATGGGGTTTGCTCGCCCGTATCGGCGTCGATTGGCCGTCGCGACGTCGTCGCTCCTGGTCGGTGGCGCGTTGGGACTGGTCTATCCGAAGTTCTTCCGACACGTCATCGACGCGGCCTTCACCGATCGCGATCTGGGTGCACTGGACGGCCTGACGCTGGCCCTGCTGGTGGTCTTTGGGCTTCAGGCGGTGTTCGTGTTCATGCGTCGCTATCTGTTCGCCTGGGTGGGCGAGCGGGTTGTCGCCGACGTACGCGTGCGGCTGTGCCAACACCTGGTTCGGCTGCCGCAGGCCTACTTCCATCAGCGCCGCAGCGGAGAGCTGGTCTCGCGGTTGGCCACCGACGTGTGCAAGCTGCAAGACCTGGTCTCCACGTGGATCGCCGATGCGGCCATCAACCTGGTGACGGTGGTGGGCGGAGTCACGATTCTGCTGTGGACCCACCCGCGACTGACGATGATCATGCTGGCCGTCGTACCCCCCACCGTGATCTTGGCGGTGACGTTCGGGCGTCGGATCCGGCGGCTCGCCAAGCGTGGCCAGGACGAGCTGGCGCAGGCAACGGCCGAGCTCCAGGAGGGCCTCGGCGGGATCGAGACGGTGCAGTCGTTCACCCGTGAAGATCACCTGGTGGAGCGCTACGGCTCGACGATCGAGCGCGCCTTTGGCCTGAGCCTGCGCGGAGTCGTGGCCAGCAGCTCGTTCTCCACGGGGGTCCAGCTCATCGCCTGCGTGACATTGAGCGTGATCCTGTGGCTGGGCGGCTCGATGGTGGCGCGCGGCGAGATGACGGCCGGAGCGCTGACCGAGTTCATGCTCTACACCATGATCGTGGCGATGTCGGTGGCCCCGTTGGCATGGCTGTGGGGGCAGGTGCAGACCACTGTGGGAGCGACGGCCCGGCTCACGGAGATCCTCGACACGCCCTACGAGATCGAGTCGCCGCCGGATGCACGGGTGCTCCCCGCGGTGCGGGGCGAGCTGCGACTGTCGGGGGTGACCTTCGCCTACCACGACCGTGCCCGCCCGGTGCTGCGAGACATCGACCTTCACATCCGGCCCGGGCAATCATGCGCGTTGGTGGGGATGAGTGGCTCGGGCAAGAGCACAGTCTCCCGGTTGCTTCGACGGCTGTACGATCCGCAGGGGGGGAGAATCTCGCTCGATGGACACGATCTGCGCGCGCTCGATCTCGGCTGCGTCCGTGGGGCGATGGCCGTGGTCTCGCAGGAGCCCATCTTGTTTTCGGGCACCATCGCCGACAACATCCGCTACGGACGGCTGGATGCGACCGATGCCGAGATCGAGGCGGCGGCGCGACAGGCCAATGCCGACGCGTTCATTCGCTCGTTCCCCAGCGGCTATGCGACGACGGTGGGTGAGCGTGGCGTGCAGCTCAGCGGTGGCCAGCGCCAGCGCATCTCGATCGCGCGGGCGATCCTCCGCGACCCTCGCGTGCTGATCCTCGACGAGGCGACCAGTGCTCTGGATGCGCGTAGCGAGGGCTTGGTGCAGGACGCACTCGAGACCCTCCAGCAGGGGCGGACCACCATCATCATCGCGCACCGACTCAGCACGGTGATGGGGGCCGATCACATTGCCGTGCTCGACGAGGGCAGGATCGTGGAGGAGGGGCGGCACGAGCAGCTGATGGCGCGCGGTGGGCCGTATGCCGCACTGGTGGGTCGGCAGGTGGCCGCGCTGGGGCCTCGCGCCGTCGCACCAACGGTGCGGGCGAGCGCCTAGACTCGACTTTGGCGGTTTTCCACGCCCCATAACACCGCCCCCGACCGCTGTGGCAGTGTTTTCGCTCCTCGACGCATGACCCGATGCGCCTTCGAAGCGCAGCCTCGCCAGCCAGCTGCCGCTGACGGCGTTGTGGCCCATGGAAAACCGCCAAAGTCGAGCCTAGACGGGGCGCATGGGTCGCTCCGTGCCGCGGTCGACCCGAGTTCTTTCGCGCACGGGTCGGTGCTGGGCCCCCAAACACGCGCCGATGGGAGTTTTTGTCACACTTGGTGCGTAGGTGGCTCTACCCCTAGTAGCAAGGAGCGCCTCCGCATGAACTCGGCCTACATCGGTTTCTTCGTCATTGGGATCATGCTGGTGACCATCGTCCCCATGATCTTCATGTTCCGCCGGGTCTTTGGCGGAATGAAGCGCCAGCAGGCGGAAACGCAGCGGCTGCTCCAGGTCGGCACGCCAGCCTCGGCGCAGATCATCTCCACCCGGATGGGTGGCATGACGATCACCACAGGCGTGCATCGGCACTTGCAGCTCATCATTCAGCTCCAGGTGCATCCGCCGGGGCGGCACCCCTACAACGCCGAGCTGACCACGCTCATCTCCGAGCTCCAGGTTCCGCAGCTCCAGCCGGGCGCGGTGGTGCAGGTGCGCATCGACCCTGCCAACCCGGCCAAGATGGCGCTCGCGGGCATGGGCCGGACCCCGGCACCGGCGCCGCAGGCTTCACCCGCCGCACCCCGCATGCAGTACGGTGCGGGCCCGGCGATGGGTCCCGGCTCTGCGCCGGGCTTCACACCAGTCCAGCCGATGCAGATGCCGGCGGGGGCGCGGGTGGGCATGTTCGTCGGGATCGGGGCAGCCATCATCGGTGTCTTGGTGACGGTTGCGGTGGTCTTGGTCAACGTGGGCGGCGTCGGCCTCGACTCCGAGCCCGATACCAGCACCGTGTGTGGCAAGGCGATCGCCTGCTGCGAGACGATCTCGGCGAGCGCAGGGACCTCGGGCAACTGCAAGAACCTGGGCAAGATCGGCGTACCCGAGCAGGCGTGCCAAAGCTCGCTCGAGGGGTTTCGCCAGTCGGCCAAGGCTCAGGGCCTCACCTGCGAGTAGCCCAAGCGGCAGCCCTCACGAGGCTCGAACGATGGCGAGACTCGGGGGCGCGCCGAGGCGACTGCGCGTGGTGTGGCCCGGGACGGTCGCGGGGTCTCACGCGGCTGCGTGGGCGTACGCGTACAGCGACGTCCGCCAGGAAGGTTCCGGGGGCGTGGGCTCGGCCTCGAACGGCGGCGGGGTACTGACGCAGAGCAATCGGTCACCCACGGCCAAGAAGCTTCCGGAGGGAAGCACCTCGCCCGGACGCACGATGACCCAGGTCCCCGTCTCGCTGGCGAGGTCCTGGACGAAGGCAGCTTCGCCCCGCACGAGCACCTGAAAGTGCAGCGCAGACATCGTGTCGTCGCATGGGATGACCACATCGCCCGCGGTGCGGCCGACCGACAGCGTCGTGCCGCGGACACACAGCGTCATGCGCGTGTTGCCCTCGGCGTCGAGCTGATGCACTCGATGCGGGAGGCCGTCGCGTCCGGCCTCGTAGCACATCCACTGCTGTCCCGCGCAGAC
>JAHZJA010000174.1 GCA_022601155.1 Deltaproteobacteria bacterium
CGCGACCGGGCGCTCCAACACCCCGTCGCGCCCCCGGTACACGTCACCCCATGGCCCCCTGGCCCAGGCGGTCTTCCACATGCCAGCGCCCGTTGAGGACATCACCGGGCCGATGCTTCACGTCATTCACGACTCGATTGCTCTACGGCGCTTGCGATGTACGCGTTACGGCCAAATCGAGGGTTCCACCCCACCGCCTTCCCGGCGAACGCGCGGCCGTGGAAAATTTGGTCCCCGGGCCAGACCCACCCCGGCGGTGGTGCGTAGACCTCCAACGCTGGCTCGCGGCCAGCGGGAGAAAATCCATGCGCCCATCCGTTCTTGGTCTGTTGTTGGCCAGTGCGAGCCTGGTTGGTTGTGCCAATCAACAGGCCGCCAGCCCCACCTCTGCTGTCCCCGGTACCCCCAATGGCACCGCCACGGCCCCGCTGGAGACGCAACCGCAGCTCGCGGTGGCCCGACCGGTGGAAAATCCGAACGGTCGCTGGGTCAGCGCCGCAACCTCCAGTGATTTCATGCTGGCGGGCTCTTCGCAGCAATCGTTCGGGGTGTTCATCGACGTGCCCGAGGGCGCCAAGCAGGGCCATGTCCCCACGTCCTTGACGCTGGCCGTCGACACCTCGGGCTCGATGCGTGGCGACAAGATCATCCACGCCCGCGATGCCGCGCATCGGCTGGTGCAGTCGCTCCACGACGGTGACCGCCTGTCCATCGTGACGTTCGCCGACCGTGGACGCGTGCGCATGAGCCCCATCATCATCGATGGCAGCTCTCGCCGCACCGCGCTGGCCGTCATCGAGGAGCTGTCGGCCGATGGCGGCACCGCGATGTTCGAAGGCCTCAAGGTCGCCGAGTCACAGATGTGGAGCACTCCCGATACCCACCTGGTGCGCCGGTTGGTCGTGATCTCCGATGGCAAGGCCACCGAGGGGCCGACCTCTCCCGAGGAGCTGGGGCGCGTAGCCGAGGTGGGGCTCAGCAAGGGCATCCAGGTCACCTCCGTCGGCGTGGGCCTCGACTACGACGAGACCACGCTCAACGCGTTGGCGATTCGATCGAGCGGGCGCCTGTACCATGTCGAGCACAGCGAGCAGCTGCCCGGGATCGTGGAGCGGGAGGTCGCGTTGCTCGAGTCCACCGCCGCCGCCGACGTGAAGGTCGAGCTGGTCGCCGCGCCCGGCGTGCAGCTGCTGGGCACCGATACCGCCCAGGTCCAGTGGACGACCGAGGGCATGATCATCCCGGTCGGTGCCGTGTTCGAGGGTCAGCAGCGCGAGCTGCTGGTCCAGGCTCGGGTCGACAACGCGGTCGAGGGCACCAAGGTCCTGGCGAGCGTCCGTCTGCACTTCCGCGACCCCGGCGAAGATGGGCTGCAGCGGGTCCAGGAGACCATTCTCCGGGCCACCGTCACCAACGATGCCTCGTTGGTCGCCGCCCACACCGACAGCCGGACCCAGACCCTCATCGCCATGCGGGAGGCCTCACTGTTTGCCCAGCAGGCTTCCGCACAGGCCAACCTGGGTGACCTGGACCGCGCCGACCGTGAGCTTGCCCGGGCCGAGAAGACCCTCCAGGCTCAGGCCGCCCGTACCCACAACGAGGCCGACAAGGCTCGCGTGCTGCGATCGGCCGCAGGCATCGCCGGCAAGCGCAAGAGCCTCAAGAAGGCCGCCAAGGCCCCCGCCCCGGCCCGAGCCAAGGCCAGCCGCCAGGTGTCGCTGGAGCTCAACGACGCGGCGATGGACGCGTTCGGGTACTGACCCACTGCGGTAATTGCCCGAGCGGGGGGCGCCCAGTGCTCTCCCGCTCGGCCAACACGGGCCCGTAAAGGGTGTTATGGGGTGGTTTCCACGGGGCCACCCATGAGCACATCCGATCCGTTCGCCGACGCACCCGAAGCCTTGCGCAACACCCTGACGCACCGAGGTTTCACCGCACTCACTGCCGTGCAGCGTGCGGTCCTTGGCGCCGACTCACTCGGGCACGACCTGCGCATCTCCTCGCAGACCGGCTCGGGCAAGACCGTGGCCCTGGGCTTGGCGCTCGCGCGCAGCTTCCTGGCGCCCCATGACGACCCCGAGACCGAGGCGCCGCCCCCCATCGGCAAGCGCCCAGGACCGGTCGCCCTCATCATCACCCCCACCCGCGAGCTGGCCCAGCAGGTCTGCGAAGAGCTGCGATGGTTGCTCGCCGAGCTGCCTGGGATGCGGATCGACTACGTCACCGGAGGCACCGATCTTCGTGGTGAGCGACGCATGCTGCGGCGGCCTCCCACCATCTTGGTCGCCACGCCCGGGCGTCTGCTCGACCACATGCGTGCCGAGGCGGTGCGGTGCGCGACCGTCGAGCACGTGGTCCTCGACGAAGCCGACCGCATGCTCGAGATGGGGTTCCGCGAGGACCTCGAGGCGATCATCGATCTGCTGCCCAAGGAGCGCAGCAGCCACCTGGTCTCAGCGACGTTCTCCGGCCCCGTGCGCCATGTGGCGGACCGCTTCCAGCGCAACCCGATCCATCTGGAGGGCACCAAGCTCGGCGAGGCCAACGAGGACATCGACCACGTGGTGCACCTGGTGGCTCCGCTCCAGCGCTACGCCACCCTGGTCAATGCCCTGCTGCTGGCGCTCAACGAGCAGGTGTTGGTGTTCGTCGATCGCCGCATCGAGGCCTCGGAGCTGGCCGAGCAGCTGGCTGGCGACGGCTTTGCTGCCCTGCCCTTCAGCGGTGACCTCAGCCAGGCGCAGCGCAACCGTACCCTGCATGCGTTTCGAACCGGCACCATCCAGGTGCTCGTCTCCACCGACGTCGCCGCCCGGGGCATCGACGTGCCGAACATCTCGATGGTCGTGCACATGTCACCGCCCCACAACGCGGATGACTACACCCATCGCAGCGGACGCACCGGTCGAGCCGGACGGCAGGGTCGCAGCATCATGATGGTGCCGCCCCGGGCCCAGTTCCACGCCGAGCGCTTGCTCTCGGGCGCAAAGATCGACGTCAATTGGCAGCCGGTCCCCACCCCCGCCAAGATCCACAAGGCGATCACCAAGCGGACCCGTCGTCAGCTCCATGAACACCTCGACGGCGAGGAGGGTCCCACCGAGAAGACCCTCAACTACGCCGCCCAGCTGATCGAGGGACGCGACCCGGCCACCGTGATCGCGACCTTGCTGGAGATGGCCGAGCCTCGGCTCCCGCGTGACCCGCTCAAGGTGGAGCCGCTGACGCCGCGCACCTTCGACCGCAACGATCGCCACCGTGGCGGGCCGTCCAACGACCAACGACACCGTGGGCGTGGCACCGAGCCCGCCCGCGGGGCCAAGTCACGACGCGGCAAGGTCCGTCGGACACCCTCGACAGGGCATCGTCCGTAACGATTGAGCATGCATCCGACGACGAGCGGCACGTGGTGGCGGCTTGCCCTGGTGGCTCCCCTCCTCGCATGCGGGGCGGGGCGTGACGAGCCCGCGGCGGCGGTCCCGAGCGCAGCGTCGCAGCCCGCTGCCACTGGAGACCAGCCCAGCCCGGGTGCAAGCGGGTCGGCGCCCAGCCCCAAGTCCTCCCCAGGCTCTGCTCCGCGCGACGGCACGCAGTCGCCAGGCCCCGACGATGTGCCTCCCACCCACTTCGAGGGCCGGGAGATCGCAACGACGATGTCGTACCGCGGCGCGGACTGGCTGACCCGGAGCAACCGCGACGCCGAGGAAGACACGGTCGGCCTCCACCGCGCCCTGGAGCTGGTGCCGGGCCAGACCGCATGCGACGTGGGGGCGGGCAACGGCTACCACACCACCCGCATGGCCCAAGCCGTGGGCCCCACGGGGCGAGTCCTGGCCGTCGACCTTCAGCCGCAGATGCTCGAGAAGCTGCGCACCCGCGTCGAGGCGCAGGGGCTCGACAATGTGGAGACGATCCTCGCGCAACCCGGAGACCCCAAACTACCCGAGGGTCGCTGCGACCTCATCTTGTTGGTCGACGTCTACCACGAGCTCGCGTGGCCCGAGCCCATGCTCGCCGCGTTTCGCCGTGCGCTGTCGGCCGACGGTCGGCTCGCGCTGGTGGAGTTCCGCGCCGAGGATCCCAGTGTGCCGATCAAGAAGCTCCACAAGATGAGCAAGGCCCAGATCGAGCGCGAGCTGTCCCCGCGAGGCTTGTCGTTGGTGGGCAGCGTCGACACGCTGCCGTGGCAGCATCTGGTGTTCTACGCCGCCAATTGAGCCAACGTGCTCCGCCCCATGGCGGTTGCAGGCGCCAAGCTGGCATGGTTTCAGCAATGCGGCAGGCGATCGCGACGCTGTGCGTGGCTGGGGCGACCACCCTGGCGTGTTGTGGCTCCGTACCCACGGAGGTCGACGCCGCGGGTAGCTCCACCCGTGCATCCACGGCGACCTCGGAGCCCAGTACCTCCACTTCGGTCACCGATCCCGACTCGTCGGGGGTGGCGACGGCCAACGACACCACCGCCTCCACGCCCGCGACCAGCAGCACGAGCGCATCGACCGAGAGCACCGGGGTGCCCGACACGACCGGCGCCCCCGAGCCGCTGTCGTTCACCGTGGTCACCTTCAATACCGGGACGACGACCACGCTGGCCCATGCGATCGATGGCGATGACTACGGCAGCGACGAGGCCGACCTGTCCGACCAACACTACGGCGACGGACTCGCGTGGCAGACCAACATCGACCTGACGGCGGCGTTCTTTGCCCAACTGCAGCCGGACATCGTCGCGTTCCAGGAGATCTTCTACAGCGGTGATTGCCCGAGCATCCCGCCCGAGGCCTACCCCGGGTTCGTGTGCGAGACCTGGCAGCCCGGCGATCCCACGGTGGCGCAAACGGTGCTGGGGCCCGGCTATCAGATCGCGTGCAACCTCGGACGACCAGACAAGTGTGTGGGCGTGCGGCAGGAGTTCGGCAGCATCGTGGGCTGCAACGAGGACTTGTGCCTCGATGGTCTCGATGGCGTCCCCATTCCCGATTGCGGCGGTGGCTCTCGCAACGGCCGAGGGGTCATCGAGCTGGCCGACGGCCGGGTTCTCACCCTGGTGAGTGTCCATGGCACCTCGGGGTTCCTGCCCGAGGACTGGGCGTGTCGCCAGGCGCAGGTGGACCAGGTCTTCGTGGACTTCGGAGGAACCCCGGCCGCCGACGGGCGTCGCAACCTCGTCCTGGGCGACCTCAACACCGACCCCTACCGCGCCGTCGTCGACC
>JAHZJA010000021.1 GCA_022601155.1 Deltaproteobacteria bacterium
GCCGTCGAGGTCGGCGTCGCACGAGGGGCAGTTGTTGCTCTGGACCGCCTCGAACAGGCCCGGCACGCCCTGGCCCGCGAAGCTGGCGGAGACCGACTGGCAGTACCACGAGCCGCAGATCTGCTGGACCTGGAAGTGCAGGTGGTCGCCGCAGACCCAGCCGGTCAGCCCCACGCGACCGATGAGATCACCCGTCTCCACCGTGTCGCCCACCGCCAGCGGGGAGGAGTGGGGGGACATGTGCAGATAGAGGCCGGCCGAGCCATCGCCGTGGTCGATCACCACGTAGTTGGCATCGTTGCCGAAGCTCGGGTCGCAGCCGCCCACTGTCGAGTCGGTGCGCAGGTGGATCACGGTGCCGCCCGCTGCGGCCAGGACCGGGTCGCCCTCGTCGAGGTCGAAGTCCCAGGCGAACTGCTCCACGCCCTGGTGGCTCACCGCGCCCCCGTTGCTCTGGCTGACGACGAAGCTGTCGTTGCACGGCCACGGTGCCTGCAGGGAAGGGACCAGTGCGAACAAGAGGAGGGGAACCATGACGCGACGCCTCGGCGAACGCCGCGACGGGCCCCACCGAGACATCAGTGCGTCCCGCGGGCAGATGGTTCACGCAAAAGCGCACCGAGGGAGGAGTCTCGCGGCGGGACGATGGCGTGCGTGGACGTTCGCGGCGGCCAGGACCACCGATCGCGGGCCAAGGACCGCTGAGCGGGGCCGAGACCGTGCGTCCGTCACGAGCGCTTGGGCCACTGCGGTACGAACGGCTGACGTCCGCTGGCATCGGCCGCAGGGGCAGGCTCCTCGAAGGGGTCGGCCGCCGTGCTCAGCGCTGCCCGCACTGCGGCCTCCACCAGCGGGGCATGATCGGCATCGTGGGCATAGATGCTCACCTCTATGGCGTCGGCGCGGCGCTGGACCTTGGGCTCGTGCACGACCGAGGCCCAGTGGCAGCGCATCGTGGCATCGAGCACCATGTGCTTGACCTCGGCGAAGTCCTTGCCAACGGGTGCCTCGAGTTCGAACGCGTGGACATGGGTGCCCGAGACCGACTGCGTGCGCCGCAGGGTCTGCCGCACCAGGCGACCGTAGGGGACCAGGGCATCGTCGCCCTCACGCGTCTGCACCACCAGCGCGCGCGTGCGGACCTCGATCACCCGGCCCTCGACATCACCCACCCGTACATGATCGCCGATCTCGCAGGGCTGGCTCACCCGGAAGATCACGCCGTTGATGAGATCGTAGAGCGCAGGCCAGGCAAAGATGATGACCAGGGCAACGAGCGCGGTGAGGATGTTGGCGAAGCCCGGCTCGTGCACGCTGAGGACGGCCAGGCCCGAGGCCAGGTAGGCCACCGCCACCACCAGCTCCAACGCGGGCGCAAAGCGCATCAGCGAGGCCTTCACCTCGGGCGGCAACGGGCTGATGCGTACCAGCTGCTCGGCCATTCGCAGCACCCACGCCAGCAACACCGCGCCCAGCAGCAGCAGAGCCAGCTCGCCGATCGCCTGACCCAGATGGTCGGTCAGGCTGGTGTTCCCCGCCGCCTGGGCCACGGGCTCGACGAGGCTGGGCGCAGCAGCAGGGGTCGGCTCGATGGAGGGTGCGCTCATGCCAGCATCCCCTGGGCGCGTAGCCGGTCGGTGACCAGGTGGGCGACGAAGCGGTCGACGTGCAGCACGTCGCGCTCGTCACGGCGGACCAGGCCCATCCGCACCAGAGCGGAGAGATCGGCGTCGAGCTCGGCGGTGGACGTCGCACTGAGCCGTCGCAGCCGTCGCAGCGTGACCTGCTTGTGCACGACCAGCTGGACCAGCATTACGCGGAGCTCGACCCGCAGACGGGCCAGCACGTCCGCTCGGGGCCTCCGCGGCCAGCGGATGTGCAAGGTGTCGCCATCGACCTTGTCGATGTTGGCCAGCCACGTGCGCAGGGCCACCGCGACCAGGCCATCGGAGAAATCGAAGTAGCGGGTGAACAGCCGGGCCTGCCGCCAGGGAGCCAGATCGTCCTCGGCGACCCCCGCCAGCTCGAACTTCACCCCGGTAGAGCCGTGGCGCAGCGAGATGATCGACTTGAGGGCCTCGGCCGGCAGCGACTCGCACTCGATCACGCCCAGCGCGTGCTCGGACAGCCGCGCCATGCTCCCCAGCACCCGCCACGCGTGCACATTGAGGTTGGCGATGAACAGCAGTCGATCGCCGTGGGTGTGGAGCAGCTCGAGGATGCAGTCGAGCACGGCCATGCCGTCGGCGCTGCGCTCCCACCACATCTCCAGATCGTCGAACATCAGCACGGCATTGTCGGGCACCTTGCGCAGCAGGGTCGACAGGTCCCCGCGCTGCTCGACCTCGCCCTCCACCGCCAGCCGGAACGCCGCCAGCTCGATGGCCCCGCCGGGCGGCGGGGTGATCCGATAGATGGTGCGTCGGGGCAGCAGCTTGGTGGCGATGGCCTGACACAAGGCCGTCTTGCCCGCACCGATCTCCCCCACCACGAACAGCGCACCGCGGCTGCCTTGCTCGTGGCGGCGAATCAACGCCCGGGCGCGCTCGAGCTCGGCCTTGCGCCCTACCCAGAACGTCTCGCCCACCGTGGCTTGCCCGGAGAACAGCTGCCGGTAATAGAAGGGCAGCGAGCGCAGCAGATCGCGTCGGGGCGTGAGCCCGTGGGTCAGCGTGGTGACCTGATCGACGACGGTGGCGCCGGTCTCCCCGCCGCGTCGGCTGAGCTGCCGGGTGAACAACACCCCGGCGCTGCGCCGATACAGGAGCGCCACGAACCCATCGCGCGCGCGGTGGGTGACCCGTCGCATCGCTTCGCGTAGCCGTGAGACGGCGCGCTGGCTGCCGCGGCTGCGGATGTAGTGCGACAGGCTGTCGGATCGGCTGGTCAGGGCGTAGGGAGCCGTCTCCTCGCGCAGGGTCTCCAGCTGTCGGGCGACGCGCTCGACGAAAGCATCGACCGTGGTCGTCAAGACTTCGAGGTCGGCGGCCAGCCGACGTGCGCCCTCGCGGGCCACCCCCACCACCTGGGCCCGGAGGGCGTCGTTGGACCAGCCACCCGCCGCCTCGAGATCGCCCATGGTGAACGACAGCAGGCGCATCACGTCGCGGGCCACGCCCACCGTGCGCTGCTCCTGCATGGGGATGCCCGTGATCTCCTGGGTGACCACGTCGAAGAAGTCGGTCTCGATGAGGTACTTGACCAGCGGACGGACCGAGACGCTGATCTCGTCCGCCTCGGTGGCCACGCCGCTCTCGAGCTCGGCGATCGCCTCGTCGCTCAGGGTCGTGGCGGTCTCGGGCAGCTCGCGGACGTGCTCGTCGACGTCGCGGGCGATCGCCTCGAGCACGGCGTGACCGTCGAAGCGCGCCTCGAGGTCGCGGTCGGCGGGAGGCTTGGGCGACTCGCCGCGCTCGGCCGCATCGGCGAAGGTCTCCAGCGCCTCCACCATCGCCGCGCCGTCGCCCAGCACCGAGCTGCGGATCTCCTGCGCGATGTCGTTGCGGGCCCGCAGCGCGAGCACGGAGAAGCGATGCTGAAACGCTGCGATCTGCAGCCCCAGCTGCGCCCGGTGGAGCAGCAAGGTCTGGTGGTGACGCCAGGCGTCGGGGCTGGCCCGCAATCCGGCAAAACGCGCGGTGGCCCGCGCCGGCTTGGGCGGGCGTCGCTCGGACCGGACCAGCTGCCCCAGGTCGAGGCGCTCGATGTCGCGGGCGAATCCCTGGCTCAGCTCGTGGGTGTGCTCGGCCAGTCGTGCCGCCGTGCTCTCGGCCAGCTCGCGGGCGGGCTCGATCGATGCATCGATCTGCGCGATCAGCCTGCGCTTGCGGTCCTCGATCCCGTCGGCATCGACCTCGCGTCGATCGATCGCGGCCACCATCGCGCCGAGCTCGGTCGCGGTCTCGTTGAGGATCTTGCCCAGCTGCACGGCCAGCCGATGGCTGCCGGCCTCGACCGCGCGCAGCGTCTGCTCCAGTAGATCGGCCCCTGCCGCATCGATCGCCCAGGTCCGTAGGACACCCACTGGGGCGTCGTAGGCTGCGGGTCGGCGGGAGAGGGCGGCCGCCCAGCGCCGCCGTCGCTTGAACCGCCGCAGGCCGGCCTCATCGTCGGGCTTGGCGACCAGCTCGTCGTCCTTGAGCCGTACGCGAACGGTGGCGGGACCGTCGGCCCCGAGCCTGCGCAGGCTGTCGACGAAGGTATCGAGCCGAGCCCGCAGCGCGGTGGTTTGGTTGGGAAGCTCGTCTTCCTCGAACTGCGCGACCAGCTTGCGCGCCTTGAACAGGAACCCGCCCTGGGCGCGTCCGGCCGGCTTGCGGGCGCGCGCAGGGTCGGCCTCGCCCACGCCCTTGCGCACGATCTCGAACTGGCGCTCGACCAGCTGGCGAACATCCGACAGCAGCGACTCGTGGCGGGCCAGCAGCGGGGCCAGGCCCCCGCGATACAGTTCGTCGGTCAGTGTGCCCAGCCGGCCGGCGAAGGCCGCGGCGGGCTCTTCGAGCTCGGCGATCTTCGGCAGGTGCAGCGGCCGCAGCTCGGTGGCGCTGGCCTGTGCGCGCTCGATCGCCTGCACCAGGCCCCGACGGCCGCCACGCGGCAGAACCTCGCCGAACAGCGACGAGCCCCGCAGCAGCAGGGTGGTGCCCAGAGCGTCGAGCAGCCCATCGAGCCGTTGAAGCCGCTTTTCGTCCAGCCGTCCGTCGGGCAGCCCCAGCACCACCAGATCGGCGTCGCTCGACTCGGCGCGGACCATCGTCTCCCAGCCTTGCGTCTGCGACGGGCTGGCCATCACCTTGACCTTGGCCTCCACCCGCGCCTCGCGAAGCACCCCCCGCATGGCATGGAGCAGGTCGTCGCTGAAGGCGGTGTCCTCCGAGACCAGCAAGAACCGCAGCGCCGCGCCTTGCCACGGCTCGAACCGGGTGACGAACCGCATCAGTGCGAGGCTCAGGGACACATTGCCTTGATCGGCGCGCCACCACACATCGATGCGGCCTCGCTGCCCAAAGCCACGGTCGCCGTCGTAGCGCAGCAGCAGGAGGTTGAAGTCCTCGTCGGCCGCGGTGCGCAGCAGCCCCGAGAACGCCTCGGGCTCTTTTCGACCGGTGTCCCAGTCCAGCAGCACCGTGTTGGGATCGATCCCAGAGAACCCGTGGTGGCGGCACGCCTCGACCACCGTCTGGTGGAAGTCCTCGCTGACGGTGGGGCGCCGGAACACGCCCAGCGGGCTGGGCTCGTCATCGGCCTCGGGCTTGCTGCCGCGACCGTGGAGCTGGAAATCGGTGAGCAGGCCATTGCCCGTGATGAGGGCGCTGGACAGCTCCAGCAGGGGTGTGCGCGAGGGGCTGTCGGTGTGGCTGAACGTCAGGACGTTGGGCCGCCAGTTGCGGCGCTGGCTCTTGCCGCGCCCCTGACTGAGTCGGTGCAGCCCCGTGCGCACGATCGACGACCAGATGCCCTCCCAGGTGTCGCCCGCATCGAGCGTCAGCTGACGGCGCTTGAGCACGCCGAACAGCACCGCCATCAGGACGGTGGCCCCGGCCATCGCGGCGAAGTCCAGCTGGATCATCACGATCGCGCTGGTCACCGCTCCGATCACGCTCACCAGCCGCGGGATGCGGAAGGCGGGGCGGAAGTCGGGGCTGGCCCAGCTCTCGATCGCGGAGCTGATGTTGAGGAACCCGTAGGTGGCCAAGAACACCATCGAGACCACGCGGGCGATGATGTCGAGCTCGGCGATGAGGATGCCGCCCTCGCCGATGGCGAACGCCAGCAGCAGCGCGTTGCGGGGCTCGTTGTTCTTGCCGTGGCCCTTGCCGAAGATCCGCGGGGTGATGCGGTCGACCGACATCGCCTGCAAGATCCGCGGGGCGCCCAGGATGCTGCCCAGCGCCGACGACAGCGTGGCGCCCCAGACCCCCGCCACCACCAGGGCGGGCACCAGGGCCATCTTGTTGAGCACGTCGGTGTCGGTGCGCAGCGCGACCGGGTCGACGCGATAGGCCAAGAACACCCCGAGCGCGAGGTACACCAGCATCCCCACGCCAATGGCCACCAGGGTGCCGCTGGGGATCGATCGCTTGGGATCCTTGAGATCGCCCGACATGTTCACCCCCGCGGTGAACCCGGTGACCGCGGGGAAGAAGATCCCGAACATCACGCCGAGCGACGGGGCATCCGCGGGGGCATCGAGCAGCGGCACCGTGGGGGCGGGGACCGAGCTGCCCGCGAAGATCGACAGCAGCGACAGCCCGATGAGCCCGAGGATGAGGTACTGCGTCTTGATCGCGAACGCGGTGGAGATGAGTGTGACGATCGTCAGCAGGACGACGGTGATGGTTCCCGCCACGCGGACGTTGGCCGGGGTGGCGGCCATGTCGATGAACGACAAGAAGCTCTCGCAAAACCCGATGACGTACAGGCTGATCGAGAACGACAGCCCCACGAACAACGCCAGCCCCAGCGTGCCGCCGATCGGCAGGCCCAGGCTGCGCGACACGATGTAGTAGGGCCCGCCCGCGCCCACGTTCTTGTCGGTGGCGATCGAGGAGATCGACAGGCCCGTGGTGATCGAGATGACGTGGGCGACCGCGATGATCCCCAGGCTCATCCACAGCCCGCCGTTGCCCACCACCCACGGCAAGCGCAGGTACATGATGACGCCGAGGATCGTCAGGATCGACGGGGTGAAGACTCCGCCGAACGTGCCGAACTTGCCGTCCTTGCTCATCGTGGGCCGGTGCAGACCGGACGCCTAGTGTGCCCGACCGAGACCCGGCTCGACCACTGAACGCCCGCGATCACGGGTGTTTTGCATGGGTGCGTGTGGCGAAGTACCCGACCGTGCGCTGCCGTCACGGTCACCGTGGTCACAGGTCGGGCACTCGACTGATGCACAGGGGTGGGTCGGCCGCGCGACTTCGATGCCGATGCAGGCCTCGGCGCCGGTGTCGACCGCCACGTCAGGGGTCGGCGCGGCGGTCGGGGTCGGCGCGAACGGGCGCGGGATCCAGGCGCAGTGGATCGTAGGAGATCGTGAACGCGTGGCTCCGCCGTGGGCCGCAGCCCTCGACGTCCATCGTGAAGTCGTCGGGGTCGTGCCCGCGCAGCGTCCCGCATCGGGGAACCCGAATGGTCAGCATGCCGACGCACGCATCCTCACAGTCGTACACGCGGCACGCCCATCGACTCGTCATGGCGACCCATGCCTCGTCGTCCGCGAAGCCATCGTAGGCGACCCGTCGACCTGCCCGGGCCTCGCTCGACACCGCGCGCCACAGGGCCAGCCGAGCCCCGGCCATGAACCGAAGCGTCTCGACGCCGAGAGGCTCGGGGAGCGGCTGCGCCGGTCTCGACTCGTCCCCGAATATTGGGATCGTCGGCGGGTCGACCCTCAGCCCCTCGTGCTCGGTGCAGGCCGGCACCACCAGGCACCCAAGCGGCGTGAGCCGGACCCACCACCGTCGATGTCGGCTTCGGCGCACCCTTGCATGACAACGCGTGACGGCGGGGTCGTGATCTCGACGCGATCGAGCGTCCGTCCCAAGGCGGCCCGGTCTGCCGCGAACAACCGCCACGGCAGTCCCCGAGCACCTTCACGCGCTCCCCAATACTGACGCGCGGTCGGCTCGCGCAGCCATTCGACAACCCCCGACCGCCGATGCAAGATGCGCCCGACGGTCGGCGAATTTTGGCGCTCGGCCGCGGAGAGCATCGCGATATGACGGACCAAAATCTCGACTCGTTCGGCGCACGTTCGACCCTCACGGTTGGGGATCGCAGCTACGAGATCTTTCGGCTCGACGCGCTGACGGGCGCGGGCATCGGGCACATCGACACCCTGCCGTTCTCGCTGCGGGTGCTGGTCGAGAACCTGCTGCGCCACGAGGACGGGACGGCGGTCACCAAGGAGGACATCGCCGCCGCGGCCGGCTGGGAGGCCAAGGCCGAGCCGAGCGTGGAGATCGCGTACCACCCCGCCCGGGTGTTGCTGCAGGACTTCACCGGAGTGCCCGCGGTGGTCGACTTGGCCGCCATGCGCGACGCGATCAAGGCCATGGGCGGTGACCCCAACCGGATCAACCCGCTGCAGCCCGCCGACCTGGTCATCGACCACTCGGTGCAGATCGACCACTTCGGCAACCAGCAGGCCTTCGGGCTCAACGTGCAGATGGAGTACCAGCGCAACCGCGAGCGCTATGCGTTCCTGCGCTGGGGCAAGGAGTCGTTCGACAACTTTGGCGTCGTTCCGCCTGGCACCGGTATCTGCCACCAGGTCAACCTCGAGTACTTGGGCCGCACCGTGTGGACCAAGACCCAGGGCGACACCACGCAAGCCTTCCCCGACACCCTGGTCGGCACCGACTCGCACACCACGATGATCAACGGCCTCAGCGTGCTGGGCTGGGGCGTGGGCGGCATCGAGGCCGAGGCGGCCATGCTTGGTCAGCCCGTGTCGATGCTGCTGCCGCAGGTCGTGGGCTTCAAGGTCCACGGCGTTCTGGCCGAGGGCGCGACCGCGACCGATCTCGTGCTCACCGTCGTGCAGATGCTTCGCGAGAAGGGCGTGGTCGGCAAGTTCGTCGAGTTCTACGGCCCTGGCCTCGACAACCTCACCCTGGCCGACCGCGCGACCCTGGCCAACATGGCGCCCGAGTACGGGGCGACCTGCGGGTTCTTCCCCATCGACGACGAGACCATCGCGTATCTGCGGTTCACCGGTCGGCCCGAGGAGTCCGTGGCGTTGGTCGAGGCCTACGCCAAGGAGCAGGGGCTGTACCGCACCACCGACACGCCCGATCCCGTGTTCACCGACTCGCTCGAGCTGGACCTGTCGACCGTGGTGCCCAGCATCGCGGGGCCCAAGCGTCCGCAGGATCGCATTCCGCTGACGGCCTCCAAGGGCATGTGGAACGAGCTCATCGGCAAGATCACCACCGAAGGCAAGTCCGACAAGGATGTCTCGGTGGCCGTCAAGGGCAAGGACTTCTCCCTGTCGCACGGCAGCGTGATCATTGCTGCCATCACCTCGTGCACCAACACGTCCAACCCCAACGTGCTCATCGCGGCGGGGCTGCTGGCCCGCAAGGCGGCCGCGCTCGGCCTGCAGAGCAAGCCGTGGGTGAAGACCAGCCTCGCCCCCGGATCGCGGGTCGTCACCGAGTACCTGACCAAGTCGGGCCTGCTCCACGACCTCGAGACGCTGGGCTTCAACGTGGTGGGCTACGGCTGCACCACCTGCATCGGCAACTCGGGCCCCATTGCGCCCGAGCAGGTCGAGGCGATCAACGAGGGCGATCTGGTCGCGTGCTCGGTGCTGTCGGGCAACCGCAACTTCGAGGGCCGCATCAGCCCCCACATTCGCGCCAACTATCTGGCCTCGCCTCCGCTGGTGGTCGCCTACGCCCTGGCTGGCCACATGAACATGGACCTGTACACCGAGCCGCTGGGCAAGGGCAGCGACGGGAACGATGTGTTCCTCAAGGACATCTGGCCCACCCCGGCCGAGGTCCAGCAGGTGGTGCGCGAGTCCCTGGGCGCCGAGATGTTCGCCGAGCAGTACGCCTCGGTGTTCGACGGTGACGAGAGCTGGCAGAAGCTCGCCATTCCCACGGGGCAGCTGTACGAGTGGGACGACGCCAGCACCTATGTGCGCCACCCGCCCTACTTCGAGGGCATGGGCCCCGACAAGCCCGCCCTGACCGACATCAGCAACGCGCGCGTGCTGGCCAAGCTCGGCGACACCGTGACCACCGATCACATCTCGCCCGCGGGCGCCATCCCCAAGGATGGTCCGGCCGGCAAGTACCTGATGGAGCACGGCGTCGAGCCGGCGCACTTCAACTCCTTCGGCTCGCGTCGCGGCAACCACGAGGTGATGATCCGGGGCACGTTCGCCAACATCCGCCTGCGCAACCTGCTGGCGCCGGGGACCGAGGGCGGCTACACGCGGCACATTCCCAGCGGCGAAGGGATGAGCATCTACGACGCCGCGCAGAAGTACAAAGCCGACAACGTGCCGCTGGTGGTGCTCGGCGGGGTGGAGTACGGCACGGGCTCCTCGCGCGACTGGGCTGCCAAGGGCACGATCTTGCTGGGAGTGAGGGCGGTCATCGTCAAGAGCTTCGAGCGGATCCACCGGAGCAACCTGGTGGGCATGGGCGTGCTGCCCCTGGTGTTCAAGGACGGCCAAGGCATCGACGAGCTGGGGCTGACCGGCGAAGAGGAGCTGTCGATCTCCGGCATCGCGGGCGGGCTGTCACCCAAGAAGGTCCTGGCCGTGACGGCGAAGGCGGCCGACGGCAGCACGAAGGAGTTCGAGGTGATCGCGCGTCTCGATACGCCCAACGAGGTCGAGTACTACGAGCACGGCGGTATCTTGCAGTACGTGCTGCGGCAGATGGTGACCCGCTGAACCTCGGCGCGTCGTAGCGCGACCAAAGAGGCGGTCTTCCCCCTGGGAGGCCGCCTCTCCGCGTTTGGGGCATTCGGGGCGGGATCCCGTCGATGCGCCGTGGGGCCGTGGCGTGACGTCGGACCCTCGGGGGTGCCCGCGAAGTGGGAAGCCTCTGCCCAACTTGCACAACACAGCGATCCCAAGGGTCGGATGACAGGGGTTTTCCCTGGCATGCGACTTGCGACTTCGACCGGTCGTGCTCTCTACCAACGAACACCACGTAACCACCAATTGGACCAAGGTCGCGACCGCGGTAGGCGCACTGCTGCTCAGTGTGGCGCCCGCATGCGAGGCCGAGGGCGACGCAGACGATCTGCTCTCGATGCGACTCGCGATGGGATGCGCTGCGGGCCCTTCGGGCACGGGCACTGACACGGGGACGGGTACGGGTACGCCCTCGGACACGGACACGGACACGTCTACATCCACGGACACGGTTCCATCCACGGGTGACGATCCTTCGACGACCTCGAGCAGCACGACCAACACGACCGCCACCACAGCTGCGACGTCCGGCTCGTCTGGATTCTTCGATGGATCCAGCTCTGGCGGCTCCAATGACTGCCTCGCCGAGGCCGGGCTCACCGAAGACGACCTGACCTGCCCGGGTGCCACCGAGGGCGAGGCTGCCTGCGCCTGCGACGACCCTTGCGGAGTCCAACCTCCGGCGAACGAAGTGCCCTGCAACTTCAGCTACGAGCAGACGTGCACGATCATCGATGGGATCGAGGTCTGCGACAACGAGTACGTTCCCGGTGAGTACCAATGCCTGGACTTCACCAACGACTTCTGTGAGGCGTGCACCACGGCCGGTGTGCCGACCTGGACGCTGACCCTCGGCTGCGTCTACCGCAACTATCACGCGTGCCTGGGCTACGAGCCGGTCTTCTCGCACGCCACCGCCATCGTCGAGGTGGACTACCCTGGGCCGTTTCGCAGGTTCTGTGTCGTCGAGCCCCAGAACAACCAGGAAGTGTACTGTTGGGTCGATGGCCAGGCGCCGGGAGACACCCTGCCCGCGCACGTCATGGACGGCCTACACGCCTACTATGATGCGTGGGGCTACCAAGACTGCATCGATGACGGGTGGACACCCTACGTCGACGTGTACTGATGAAAGTTCGATGGTGATATGCGGCCATCCCGAGCTGGGCGGCCAGACCACCGACGACACCCCCGAGCTCGTACGCCGCTGGACAGGCTGGGATACGCTCGCATTCGGTGAGTGCGCTCGACTCGACGCGAAGCTCGACCTCCGTCGACGACGGCGGATCGTCCCCGACATGGTGGTTGCAGCTGGCACACCACGAGGACCCCACGCTCGTGGGACGCTCGGTGGAGCTGGGCGGCGAGCCCGTGCCACTGGGGCGCGCCGCAGGCACGTTCGGTGAGGGGGCGCTCGAGGGCCCGCACCTTTCACGCGCACATGCGGTGGTCGAGCCCGCACGCGGGCAACCGCAGCTGCGGGACCTGGGCAGTCACAACGGAACGTTCGTCAACGGGACGCGCGTCCAACAGCACGAGTTGGTGGCAGGCGATGTCATTGCGCTGGGGCGTGTGTTGCTGTTGGTGGTGCATGAGCCACCGCCGCCGTCGGTGTCGACCCCGGTCGGGATGGTGGGGCACAGCCATGGGTTTCTGGCCGCCCTCGCGACGGTAGGCAAGGCGGCGAGGTACGGGCCCACGCTGCTTTGGGGTGAGACGGGGACGGGCAAGAGCACGCTGGCCGAGCAACTGCATGCCGTGAGCGGCCGGACGGGCTCGTCGAGGCGGCTGGCGTGCGGCGCCGCGGGGCCTGCGGGCGCCTCCCCGTCGCTGCACGCACTGCTCGCGGAGGCCGGGACGCTGGTCCTCGACAATGTGGAGGAGCTGCGCCCGCAGGAGCAGTTGGTGCTGCTCGATGCGCTCGCGCAGCCTCGTACCGACGGGCCCGGCATCGTGGCCTGCACGGTACAGAGCCCGGAGGCGCTCGGCTCCCACCTTCGCCCCGAGCTGGTCCATCGCCTCAGTCGTTGGACCATCGACGTGCCGCCGCTGGTCGAGCGTCGGGCCGACATCGTGCCGTTGGCGATGGCGTTTGCGCTGCGCTTCGGTGAGACGGCCGCAGTGCGGCTGTCGGCGGAGCTGTCGTACCGCCTGCTGCGACATCGCTGGCCCGGCAACCTGCACGAGCTCGAAGCGGTGATCGAGCGCGCCGTGGTGGAAGCGCGAGACGACCGGCTGACGGTCTTCGATGCGCTCGACGGCATCCTCGCCCTGCCGCTGTCCTCGCTGGCGATCTCGCGCTACGGACGGAGCGCGCAGACGGATCCCTTCGTCCTGCACACCAGTGGCCAGTGGTATCGCCTCCCCGACGGTACCCGCCACGATCTCGAGCGCCGCAAGACCCTGGGTCGGGTGCTCGCGACGCTCGTCCGCGCGCGGCAGCAGTCGCCGGGGCAGGCACTGTCGGTGAAGCAGCTGCTGTCACGGGCTTGGCCCGGCGAGCAGCTCCTTGCACGGGCGGGGGCCAACCGTGTCTATGTGGCGATGACCAGCCTGAGAAAGATGGGGCTGCGCGACGTGCTGCTGCGCACCGATGCGGGATACCTGCTGGACCCGGACATGCCCCTGCGCGTGGAGGAGTAGTCGAGCCCGGGCTCAACCCCCGTCGAGCTGACCGGATTGCTCATCACTCAGCGGCCCTTCCACGAACATGCCCCAGCGCACGTCACAGCCCTCGTAGATGTCGGCGAGTTCATCGACCTCGTCCCTCAGGGCCGAGTCGCTCAGCGGCGATTGATAGCGGGACGACGCGTCCAGCGGCCGAAGGAGCTGGTAGCCGAGACCGCAATCGGCCTCCCAGCGATACTCACCGACACTGGCGTCGCTCCCATGGATGAAGTCGTCGTCGAGCGTCCGACCAAACGGTGCTGCCGTGAAGACGCCGTCGTTGGAGACGGTGCCGCGCAGCGAGAGCAGACGAACGTCGGTGCGTCCGAAGGCCGCGTCGGTGAACGTGGGGTTGATCCAGTCGCCGTGCAGGAGGCTGGCTTGCGGCCTGATCATGTCGTCCATGATCTCTTGGTAGGGGCCGCTCTCGGTGAAGGCCCAGCGAAAGTCACCACCCACGATGTGTTCTCCGATGATGGCGATGGCCTCGCATGCCGCCAGCACACGGCTGGGCTGGCCCAAGAAGTACTCGCGCTCTTCGATGTCCCACAGTGGTCCCGGTTCATGGCCTGGACGCTGGTAGGCCTCGACGTTCACGATCCCGTCGTCGCACGCGTAGCGCACGGCGGCCCAGGCGAGGTCAGCCCGGGCACTGGAGTCGTCGAGCGTCACCGTGCCAATGCCGAAATTCCGGTTCTGAATGCGGAGCGGTGCGTACTGGTTGGCGCCGTTGATCGAGCGGCGGGTGTACGCGACCCCGGTGACCGCGACGACGGGCACACTCGCGTCGAACAGCTGCGCGTGGGCTTGCCCGCCATCGTCGGCGACCGAGCGCCGCGTGACGTAGTTCCAGTGGCCGGGCAGGGGCTGCCACACGTAGTCACCCTCGTAGACGTCGCCGCCCGTCAGCAACCCGTCTCGAAGGTTGGCGTCGCTCACGATGAGGTCGTCACCATCGGTTCCGCAGGCGACGACGGAGGTGCTGGCCGACAACCCCGTGGTGATCAGAAGGAGGCGGGCGAGGCTGAGGCTCGATCGCCGGCACCCGAGTCGAGAAGTATCGTTGGTGATGGATGTTCGCGTCACGAGGCCAAGCTGATCGGCGCGGTGGTGCGCGTCATGGCCGAGGCTGAGGAATTAAGCATCTGTGCTGAGGACCTCGGCCCACGCGATGCTCGGCGGGGGCCTGTTGCGTCCGAGACAAGCCTGTGCCCGCTGCTTAAACACCGCGCGTCGAACCGGTTCGTGCCCTCGCGCGCTAGCCGCTGGCTTCGAGCCGTCGTCGGAGCCGAGCCAAGCGCTTCGAGATCAGGGGCGATCGCAGCATCCCGGCGTCGGCCCAACCCTGGAGCTCGTCCACGAGCAGGGTCGCCTGCACCCGCCGCTGGACACCTCCGTCGTCGAGCAGTGCGTCACACAACGTGAGCATGAACGTCTGCGCTTCCGCGGTGGCAGGCGCATCGCGGGCCAGTGCCATGTGGGTCGCAGCCATCTTCACGACGGCGGCGTGTCGGCCTGCACCCTGGAGCACCTCGAGCTGCGTGGTGGCGAGCAGCAACGCGTTGTCCTGGCCGAAGGCCGTGCCCTCGGCGACGATGATGGCCCGCTCGATCTGCCGTATCGCGTGGCTGTGCTGTCCCTGTCGTGATGCGATGAGCGACAACTCGCGAAGTGCGGCCGATCTCGGTCCGTCGGGCGACGCGCCCGACGTGTGCTCCAGGCGGTCGTAGACGCGCTTCGCAATCGCATGGGCTTCGTCGAGCTGGCCGAACTCGCGAACGAGGCCGGCGAGGTCGACCTCCAGGCCGAGCCGTAGAGGGGCATCGGGCTCGAGGGTGGCGATGGCTCGCTCGAGATACTGCCGCGAGCGCACCTTGTCGTTCGCGCCGTACTCGACGAAGGCCAACGCCTTGAGCGCAGGGGCAACAGAGGGATGGGTCGCACCGCGATTGCCCTCCACGATCGCGAGCCAGCGGAGGCCGACCTCCCGAGCCGTGTCCACCTCACCCAGTTGATGCGCGGCGTAGAGCATGCCTTCGAGACCCTCGACCAGATCTGGATGCTCGAGCCCCCGCGAGACCTCGATGGCAGCAACGCTGTTTCCAAACGCTTCGAGCGCCTCGGCATCGTCTCCGTCCGAGTGCCGGATGACCCCGATGTTGTGCTCGAGCCGCGCGCGTTGTCCTGCGCGTCGCGTACGCTCCCCGGACTCGGCGGCAGCTGGGGCCGAGACGAGCAGCCGTCGCGCTTCGGTGAGGGATACCTGGGCCGAGCGCTGGTCGTCATCGATCTGATGCAGCGTCGCGCGATTCATCAGCAGCCCCACCCGCATGGAAACAGAGGGCTCGAAGCGATCCATCAGTGCTTCGGCCTGACGAGTCCATTGGTGCCCACGCTCGGTGTTCCGCATCGAGATGCCCTCCACCCACGCCAAGCGCGTCGCCGTGGTGGCGGCCAGTCGCGAGTCGTTGGCCGCGGAAGCTTGATAGAGGGCGGTGAGCAGGGTCTGTCGGGCCGCATCGGTCGCACCGATGTCGTCGAGACTATCGCCCAGCTCGCGCAGAGGGCCGGCCCGAAGTGACGGAGCCTCGATCGTATCGACGGCCGTGACCGCCTGCAGCAACAGCGCCCGGGCCCGGGGCAGATCTCCGCGGCGTCGTGCTTCGGAGGCGGCCTCACGCAGGCGGTGGACCTCGTCGAGCACGGCGACCACCTTCGGTTCGAGCTGCATGGCGGCTCCGGGCGCCAGGCAGCCGCGTGGGTCGGGCTGCGACTCGGCGGTGGCAACCGCACTCGCCAACTCGCTCGTCGCCAAGGCGTGCAGCGAGTCGCGTCGCCGCTCCAGTCCAGCCCGGTGACGCGCGAGGCAAGCCATGGCCGGGTCGCGACGCGTCTCCTCGAGCCCGCAGGCGGCTTCGTACGATGCAGTCCAAGCGCGGGCGTGCTCGGCCATCAGTGCGGAGACCCTCTGTTCGCTGCCTGGGGCATGGGCCGCCGAGGAGCGGCCAAAGCTCTCGTGCAGCGCTGAGCGCTGCGCCTCACCCCACAGTGCTCGTCGTTCCTCGGGGTCTAGCCCGCATGTCGATCGCTCCCGGCCCACGGTCGCCACGACGACCGCCAGCAGTATCACCGCCGCACCCAGCCACCACCACCACCGGTGATGATGACGCCCGCGCAACGCGAGCAGCAGGGCCTCCATGTCGTCGAACCTCTCGGCGGGGGTGGGACTCAGGCCTCGCTCAATCACGCGGGCCATCGGGCGAGGCAGTTGCTGCAGCAGCCTCGCGGGCGGGCCCGCTTGCTTTTGTTGGAGCAGGGCGTCGAGCGAGCGTGCCGCGAACGGGCGCTCGCCGAGCAGTGCCTCGCACAGCGAGACGCAGTAGCTGTATTGGTCAGAGCGTGGTGTGAGCTCCTCGGCCCGATGCTGCTCGACGGACATGTAGCTCGGGGTCCCGACGACCGCCCCGTGTCCCGTCACCCCGTCGGCCAGGCCATCGACCACGGTTGGTTCCTGGGATGAGGGCGAGCGGTCTGCGGCCGCGTAGGCCCGCGCGAGCCCAAAGTCGGTCACCTTGGCCGTGCCCTCGAGGGTCACCAAGACGTTGTCGGGCTTGAAGTCGCGGTGCACCAGGCCGGCCCGGTGCGCGGCGGCGAGCCCTTCGCCTGCGTGTTGCATCAACCGCAGTCGCTCGGTGCGCGAGGGCTGGGTCGCGAGCCATCGACTCAAGGTTTGGCCCTGCACCCGCTCCATGACCAAGAACGCTTCGCCATCGCGTACGCCAAAATCGAACAGCGAGACCACGTGCGGGTGCTCGAGCCTCGCCATCGCCCGCACCTCCCGAGCGAAGCGTTCCGCGGCCCGAGTGCGTCCGCTCGACGACGGGTGCAGCAGCTTGATCGCCACCGCGCGCCCGAGCTGGGGATCCACCGCGTCGTAGACCACCCCCATCGCGCCCGCGCCCAGTCGCCCCTTGATCACATACCGTCCGAGCCGACCGCCGACCGAGCGCTCCCAGTGGGATCCTACCGCGGCCTCGTCGGTCTCGAGCGTTCGTGTGGGGGAGTCCTTCCCCGTGTCGTGGTCACCCCCGAGCTGCGGGGAGTCGTCGTTCGGTGTGCGCACCACGCTGGCTTCGACTGCGAACGGTCGGCGACCGTCTTTGATCCATCGGGGTGAGGACATCACCGTGGTGACGACCCGCGAGACCATCCGGCCGCGCAGGATCGTCGTTCATCGTCGATGCAGGAGGTTCGTTCGGCCGTGATTCTACGGCACGCAGGCCTCGCCAGGCCTCGCCAGGCCCGAGGTCGACGACGGACGGGCACGCGTAAGGAGAACGAGGAGATCTGGATGCAGCCGGTCGCCTCCGCACAGTCGGGCTTTCGCCCGCCGCTGGGTCTCGGCCCCCATCGAGTCCAACTGCGTGACGAACAGGCCAGCCGGGCCCCGTCGACGTTTCCGATTGCACCGCCGGAGGTCACTCCCGCCGACTTCAGGGCGGGTGGCTGCCGTGTTGGGCCCGGGCCTGTGTTTCCGTCATGAGGGCTGCAGTGCCGAGCACGCGTGCCTCGGCGCGAATTGCCTTAGCCCCCGGCGTCGAACTTGCCGTGGTGGCGCATCAGCCCCTCTTGCACGGTTGACGCGACGAGCGTCCCATCGCGCGTGAACAGCTGTCCCCGCACCAAGCCCCGCGCACCGCTGGCCGAGGGGCTCTCCACCGCGTACAGCAGCCACTCGTCCATGCGAAACGGCCGATGGAACCACATCGCGTGGTCGAGGCTCGCCACCTGCATCCCGGGCAGCAGCCACGACACCGCATGCGGCTGCATGGCGGTGCTCAAGAAGTGAAAATCGGAGGCGTAGGCCAGCACGCACCGGTGCACGCCTTGGTCGTCGGGTAGATCGCCGCTGGCCCGAAACCACACGCCGCGGTGCGGGGGCTTGACCTTGGGGTGGAGCGGGTTGGTCGGCGCGACGGGACGGATCTCGATCGGCCTGTCGGCGGTCGCGATCTTCCGCAGCTGCTCGGGGATCTTGTCGCCCAGTCGCTTGGCGAGATCGACCTCGGACAGCAGCCCCTCGGGGCCCGGGGTCTGTGGCATCTCGCTGGCGTGGTCGTAGCCGCCCTCGTCCCGCTGGAACGAAGCCGAGAGGTTGAAGATGGCCCGCCCGTTTTGGATGGCGACCACCCGCCGTGTGGTGAAGCTCTTGCCGTCGCGAATGCAGTCGACGTCGTAGACGACAGGAGCCTTGGCGTCACCCTGACGCAGGAAGTAGCCGTGCAGCGAGTGGACGGGCCGTGCGTCGGGGACGGTCTGTGCCGCGGCCGACAGTGCCTGGCCGAGCACCTGGCCGCCAAAGATCGCGCCCCATCCGAGGTCTTGGCTCTGGCCGCGGAAGAGGTTTTTCTCGATCCGCTCCAGGCGGAGCAGCTCGATGAGCTCGGTGAGGACGTTGGGCATGCGGCGCTCCGTGCTGGGCAGCGCCGACATACCACGAAAGGGCTCATTGCCCGGGGAGCCCGGGAACCTGCGGAAATGGCTCGAGCGGTTCGAAGGGCTCGAAGGGCTCTGAAGGAAATCCTGGGATGCCCGGGACCCCGGGGACTCCAGGGAAGCCGCCGAGCGCCACGCATTGCTCGTCCCAAAACGCGAGGTTGTCGCTGAACACGTTGCTCGAGACGGTGGGGTAGTCGGCCGGTGGCAGGCTCTCGGGATCGGCGTCGTCGCAGATCGTCACCGCGGGGGCCGGCCCGAAGCACGACCCGCTACCACCGGGCGGAAGACAGCCACCCGTCCACACCAGGTCGGCCGTGATCACGTCGGCCGGCGTTTCGCAGCTGGAGGTGGCGGTGTCGAACTCGGTCGGGTTGTCACACGACTCCCCCGCCACGGTGGTCACCTCGCCCACGCACAGCGAGTCCCAGGCGTTGTTGCAGCAGAACGGATCGACGGCACAGATGTCGGACTCGATGCCGGGATCCGCGGGGCAACCCGGTGTCGCTGTGGCCTCGCAGCAGGGCATGGGCGCGCTGTCGTTGGTGCCCGCGCAGTAGTCACTTGGGCCCGGGCCTCCCGCGAACCGCTCGTGGGCACCGGCCGCATCGTCTCGGTCGCCGATCATGAAATCGCTGCCGTCGTGCCCGCAGGCGGTGTCGATCTCGCCATCGGCGGCCAAGTACTCGAACGGACCGGTGCAATCGAGGCCACAGAATGTAGTGGCAACGTCGACGCAGATGTCATCCCATGCGTTGTCGCAGCAGTAGCTGTCGAGCGGGCAGACGCAGCTGTTGAGTGAGGGCAGGGTGGAGCCACCACCCATGTGGTCCTCGCAGTCCATCGGGCTGTCGAACTCCGCCGTGTAGATGAAATCGTCGTGCGGCGTGCCGTGGATCTCGTCGGAACCCGGTCCTCCAAAGACCGCCACGCCCATGGGGAGCGTTGCGCACCCCGCCTGATTGGCGCACGAGGAAGCGCTGCGCTGCGAGTTGGGCGTGTAGCGGTCTTGCCACTCCAGCATGGTGGGTGACGCCGGGATGACGCCCGCGGGCGTGAAGTAGGTCTCGAAGTTGCCCGAGGTGCCGGGCACGGGGCACACGAACTCGTGATTGAGCTGTTGGTGGGTGACGGGAATGACGCGGTCGTCGCCCTCACCCGCGAGGATCATCAGTGACTCCCACGAGTCGGTTCCCGCGTTGCAGGTTCCGAACTCCTCGTAGCGCCACTGGCCGTCGCGGTCCTGCCAGCACACGGCCGCACGCGGTGCACCATCTTGGATCACGGCCCAGCCATCGATCGGTCCGAAGGGACAGTCGAGCCGAAGAGGGCGTGCGGCGATGCCGTAGTAGATCGTGTTGTCACCGTCGTCGGCGACGAAGGTCCCGCAAACGGCATCAGCACGGCCGGGCACGAGAGCCACGGCCCCGGCGGCGAGCAGCGCAAGCGGCAGCGCGCCTCGGCGGGAGA
>JAHZJA010000022.1 GCA_022601155.1 Deltaproteobacteria bacterium
GTGGCGGCGACGATACGGACGTCGACCGGCCGCTCCTCCTCGCCACCCACGGGAAGGATCCGCCCCGTCTCGAGCACGCGCAGCAGCTTGGCTTGGGTGTGCGGTGACAGCTCGGCGACCTCGTCGAGCAGCAGCGTGCCGCCGTGGGCCCGCCCGAATGCGCCGCTCCGGTCGCGATGCGCCCCGGTGAACGCCCCGCGCACGTGGCCGAACAACTCGCTCTCGGCCAGCGCTTCGGGGATGGCGCCGCAGTTGATCGCGACGAAGGCCTCGGTGCGGCGGGGGCTTGCGCGGTGGACGACGCGGGCGGCGACTTCCTTGCCCGTGCCCGTCTCGCCGCGGAGCAGCACGGGGGCCCGGATCCGGGCCGCACGCTCGAGCTTGCGCAGGACCTCGCGAAAGGGCCGGCTGTCCCCGACGACGGCCATGGGGTCGTCGAGCGGATCGCGTCGAGCGTTGGGCTGGTCGCACACGACGCGCATGTTGGCGTGTCCGAACCGAAGCACGGCGCCGAGCCGAGCCCACGCTCGGTCCACGACGACTCCATCGACCCAAGTGCCGTTCTTCGAGCCGTGGTCCTCCACGACGACGCCCTGCCGTGCGACGCGAATCGTGGCGTGGTGGGTGCTGACATAGGGATCGTCGAGGCACAGGCCCGCAGTGGGGGATGTGCCGACGATGAGGCTGCCTTGCGAGGGCACGGGCACCAGGCGCCCTCCGTCGAGCTCCAGGGCCACGGCGCGGGGACGGCGTGGGCGTGGGCGCAGGTCGGAGACGGTGCCGGACGGCGAACGCGTGGGCTGCTGCGTGGGAGCGGTGGGAGGCGGAGCATGGTCCAGCACGCCTGGACTCATCGACCACCGCCGCTCACCGTTGCATGCGGGCGGCGACGCTCACCGTCGAGCGAGGGCGTCGCGCTGCCCGGGCGGGTCAGGGGCCCTGGCCAATCCACACCGCGCCGTCGTTGGTGGCTTCCCGCTTCCAAATGGGTACGTCACGCTTGAGGGCCTCGATCGCCTCGCGGCACGCCGCGAACGCCTCCGCGCGGTGTGGAGCGCTCGCCGCGATGACGACCGCGGTCTCTCCGATGCCAAGATGTCCGATTCGGTGGTGGATGGCGACGCGGCTGCCCTCGATCTCCGCCTCGATCCGGGTTCGAATCCCGTCGAGCACGCGCTCGGCCATGGGGACGTAGGCCTCGTACTCGAGGTGGGTCACCGTCTTGCCGCGGCTGCGCAGGCGAACGTTGCCCGTGAAGGTCGTGATGCCACCCGCGCCCTCGTGCTCCACCGCTTGGACCACGGCGGCCAGCGACAGCGGAGTGTCGAGGACCGCGATGGATGGCGGGCCGTCGTGGCCGCCCGACACCGGGGGGATCACGGCCACCTCACTGTCGACCGCGACTCGATCGTCGGTGCCGATGAAGGTGTGGTCGACGGCGACGCGGCACGGGCCGAGCCGGGCCGCCAGGGCTGGGTGCTGCAGTGCCAGGGCAGCGAGGAGATCTCTCGCGGTGATCGACGATTCGACCTCCACCGAGACCGTGTCGGTACGGGCGATCTCGCGAAGACCGGCGAACAGGAGCACATTGATGGTGGGCATGGTGGGGTTGGGGGCGGCGGGGGATCGCGTTCGGCTAATTTCGCCTGGCAAGGCAAATTCGTGCCCGGATCCGGTGGGACGGTGCTGTCGATCCCGGAATTTCGTGGCCCGTGCAGCCCGATCATATCCTAGTGGTGCCTCGACGCCCTGCCGCCCACGTCGTCCTGGGTATGCGCCGTTTCGCGGCGGGCTCGCTTCGCGATCGACCCACCATGGTTCAAACTTCAACCGGGTGTGCGATGGATTCGTACGCCTCAGCGTTGCCGTCCATGAGTCCTCCTAGCAAGCCGCGCGCGCCCTCGGCGAGCGAACCCGCCGGGAACCTGGCGGTACAGCTTCCGACGCCAGAGCCGAGCGAGTCGCCGCCGCAGCCGAGCGAATCCCCGCCGGCCGACGCCCCCGTGGCGCAACCGCCGGCCGAGGACCCGATTGCCGCGGGGACGCTGGCCTACACCGACGCGACGGCCGACCAGCAGGAGCACTCCCGCAACGAGCTCCAGGATCGCCTGACGGCGTACCTCACCAAGGCGCGGGCTCGGGTGATCCTCACCGACAACCTGCACACGATGTTGTCGATCAAGCGTGGCCAGGGCGTGCTGACCTTTCGGATGCACCACATGTTCGTCGGAGCGCCGTCGGTGGTTGTGCGCGCGGTGGCTCGCTATGCCCAGTCCCAAGACCGCGACTCGGCCAACCTGCTGCGCGACTACGTCGACGCCAACGAGCCGCTCATTCGCCGTCGCGAGCAACCACGGCCGATCACGCTCGATGTCGAGGGTCGCTACCACAACCTGCAGCAGGTCTTCGACGAGCTCAACGACGAGTACTTCGATGGCGCCATCGAGGCCCGGATTACGTGGGGCCCACGGGCGCGTCGCAAGCGATCACGGGACTCGATCAAGCTGGGCAGCTACACGGTCGAAGACCAGCTGATCCGCATCCATCCGGTGCTCGATGCTGCAGACGTGCCGTACTTCTTCGTCGCGTGGATCGTCTATCACGAGATGTTGCACGAGGTGCACGACATGCCCGTGGTCGATGGCCGCCGCGTCTATCACACGCGGGAGTTCCGACGGGCCGAGGCGCAGTTCGATCGCTACGCCGAAGCCGTGATGTGGGAGAAGGCGAACCTCCACAAGCTGCTGGAGCGCTGAGCGGCCACGGCGGCATCTCGACGTTGGTCGAGACCCACGACCGGTGACCCCGATCCCGACCGCAGGCGCTGTCGACGGGGGGTCGAGCCGCGGCACCGCACTGCGCAGAGCCTTGCGCGGCGGAGCCGACGTTGACCGGGTGGAGCTTCCTACCCGAGGAACCGGGCTGGTCTGCGCCACGGCGACGGTTGATGCGGTTTCTCTCGTTGACCGAAATGCGCTCGACGGGGTAGTCGCGTCTCGGATGCAATTCGGCGCGCTTGCGGGCGTCCTTGCAAGGACTGGATATCCCGATGCGAAGCATCAAATTCCTCGGAACTGGACGATGTCTGCCAGACAAGATCATCACCAACGATGATCTGCCGGCCCGGCTCGACACGTCGGATGCGTGGATTCGAGACCGGACGGGCATTGGCTCGCGGCGGGTCGTGGACGCCGACACGTCGACGTCCGACCTCGCGGCCGGAGCGATCGCCGATGCGTGCGCCGAAGCCGGTATCGAGCCTGCCCAGCTGAGCGGAATCATCGTGGGGACCTGCTCCCCCGACACGCTGCTGCCTTCGACCGCCTGCTGGACCCAGCACAAGCTCGGGATCAAGGGGATGCCGGCCTTCGATGTGATGGCGGGCTGCAGCAGCTTCCACTATGGGCTCGAGGTCGCGGCACAGTGGGTGCAATCGGGCGGCGCCGAGTATGTCGCGCTGTGCGGCGCCGAGGTGTTCAGCAAGATCCTCGACTGGAACGACCGTCGGACCTGCGTGCTGTTCGGCGACGGAGCCGGAGCGGTGATCGTGGGACGTGGCGACGGCCAGTCCGGAATCATCTCGGCGCGCTGGGGTAGCGACGGGACGCTGGCTCCGATCTTGGGCGTGCCCGCTGGAGGCACGCGGATGCCTGCCTCGCAGGCCACCCTCGACGAGGGCGCGCATGCGCTACGCATGGAGGGCTCCAAGGTCTTCAAGCATGCGGTGCGCTCGATGAGCGGTTGCCTCATCGAGGCCATGAAGGATGCCGAGATCGAGCCCGAGGACGTCGACGTCCTCATCCCGCACCAGGCCAACATTCGGATCATGGATGCCAGCCGCGAGCGCTGCGGCATTCCGGCCGATCGCGTCTATTCGGTGCTCGAGGGCTACGGCAACCTGTCCGCCGCCTCGATTCCCGTCGCGATCTGCGAGGCACGTCGCGCGGGTGTGCTGGAGGA
>JAHZJA010000175.1 GCA_022601155.1 Deltaproteobacteria bacterium
CAGCGCTCGATGAAGCCCGCCGCCGCGCCTGCCTCGACCATCTCGAGGCGCGCTTCGACCAGCGTCAGCAGGCGGCCGATGTGCTCGCGGTGTCGGGGCTTGGTGGCGTCCAGCACCAGCGACAGCGCAGCTGCTGGCTCGGCCTCGTCGTTGGTGCTCAGCCATGCGATCCAGTCGGCCAGGGCCGCACCGATGGTCTCGAGCACCGCGCCGCGGAGCTTGGGAGTGGAGTCGCGCACCAAGGCGGCCGCCGCATCGGGCGAGAACCCGCCGACCCGCAGCGGCCGCCCCGGGTCGTCGGGGGCGGGGGCCGGGGTCCGAAGGCGCGCCTTGAGGAGTCGCTCGGCGAACGTGTTGCGGTCGGCATCCGCCAGCGTCACCTCGCGTGCGAGGCAAGCGTCCACCAAGCGGCGATGGGACTCACGGTCGGAGCGCGCCAGTCGGATGGCAGCGGCCAGCGTCAGGTGTCGATCGAGCGCGCGCCACAGCAGCGTGATGCGCCGCGACTCGGTCTCCCGCTCCAGCGCGTCCACCAGGACGGCGACCCGGGCATCTGCGGCCGCTCGATCGAGGGCGTTCGACAGCGCCGCGCGGAAGTTGGCGTTGTCGTGGTGGGCCAACCATTCCACCAGCGCGGGGACGGCACGCGGACTGGCGATCTCGCCGAGGGCTTCGGCGGCGGCCCGCTTGACGGCCATGGCGGGATGCTCGAGGGCGGTGAGCACCGCGGGCTCGGCCCACCGTGCCTCGAGCACCTGCACCGCGCCGAGCGCCTGCACCAAGACCCGTGGCTCGGGGTGATCGATGAGCCGACACAGCGAGAGCTCCAGGCCCCGGGCGCCCTCGCCGGCCTCGACGATCGCCTCGATCGCGGCGCGCTGGACCTCCCGATGACTGTGGCGCCAGTAGGGCTCGATGAGTCGAAGGGTCGTGCCGCCGGGGGCGTGACGGCCAATGGTCTCGAGCAGTGCGACCATGATCGGGGGGGCAGGCTCCTCGTGCAGCCAGTCGCACGCGAAACGCAGCACGAGGTCGCGCCCCGTCTGTGGGTCTGGCGACTGGAACCGTCGTACGCAGCGGCCCTGTGCCAGCAGGTGACGCCCGTAGCGGAACACCAGCTGCTCGAGCTGCGGCATCGCCACGCGCTTGATGGTGAAGTCGCCAGCCAGCGCACTGCCAACGTAGCTGCGCACGCGCTCGCGAAACCCAGCCTCGACCTCGGGGAGGTGGGTGATGTCGTCCGACTCGCACAGCACCTCGAGTCGCTTCAGTGGCTCGATGGTATGGGCCTCGACGTCGGGCCACGGAGCATCGGCCACGATCGCTGCGATGCGTCGGTCGCGAAGGACTCGGTGCGCTTGGTCGAGCAAGCCCGACTCGTGGGGCCCCAGCTGCGCGCTCAGCTGTCGGAGCAGCACACCTCGGTCGGTCTCGAGCGCCCACAGTGAGCGCATCGCGAGCCGCCGCAGCTCACGCTCGGTGAACGGGTCCTCGACCAGGGCTCGCAGGTGCTCACGAGACCGCGGCCCGCCCTTGACCCGCAGCACGGGGACGACGACCTCGGGCAGCTGCTCCAGCCAGGCCAACAGCGGGTCTTCGTCGGTGTAGCTCGGCGAGCATCCGGCCGCCTCGACGAGTGCTGCGCCGATGACGGGATCGACCGTGGCCCTCAGTTGCTCGACCAGTACCGAGGCCGCACTCGGAGCGATGCTCAGTGCCAGTACTCGCGCGCGACGAACCCAGCGACGGTCATCGGCGGGGAGCAGGGCCAGGTGCTCGACGAGCTCTCGCCGCACGATATGGGTGACACGGACCAGCTGTGATGCCGTCCAGGCGTGGTGGGCATCGAACAGCGCCACCACTGCGGGCAGGTGCTGCGCTCGCAGGAACACGCCATGGCGATGGGCCTCCAGGATGAACCGTCGCGCGGGTGGGCCCAGCCGCAGCGGCTCGGCCAGGGCCGCCCCGAGCACGAGGTCGAGGTCGTCGTCGCGGGCCACAGCTCCGAGTGCAGCGAGGGCCTGGGGCTGTCCCGTGTCTGCGCCACCGGTCTCGAGCACGCGGGCGCGCAACCAGTCGCTGTGGCCGAGGTTGACCGTCGCGCCGATAGCCGAAGCCACGACGTTGGGCTCGTCGTCGACCAATGCGGTCTGAACCAGAGCATCTCGGCGTCGGCTCGAGGCCGGCGACAGGGCGCGCATCCACCCTCGTGCCATCAACCCGATCGCACGCGCCCGCAGTCGCGGATCGGCGTCATCGCTCAGCGCCGCGACTCGCTCGAATGCCTCCGCGGCGGTCATGGCCAGGGTGGAGATCCCGGTCTCCAGCGCATCGAGGCCCAGCGCGCGCAGCCGTGGTGTCGGGGCGCAGCACAGACGCCCGATCAGCTCGCGTGGGTCGAGGACATCGTCCAGCGGCCACTGGTCGACGACGGCGAACAGGTCCGCGTCATCGAGCGCATCGAGGACGGCGGTGTCTCCCACCGCCACCGCGACTCGAAGCCACTCCACCCGCAGCCGAGGCTCAAGTCGATCGATGTCGGCTGGGACGACGGGTCGATGGCTCACCAGCCGCATTGCGACCTGCTGCACCGCGAGTCCGACCTCGGCTGGGAGCTCGGCGATGGCCCTCGGGATGGCCTCGGCGACGGCTCGCAGTTGCTCCGGATCGGCCGACAGGGTGACGGCCTGTCGTAGCCCGTTCAGCTGGGCGACCGCCTCGTGGGAAGGCCGGTCGCCGAGGCCCGACAAGATTGCGGGGTCGAGCGTTGGAGTCGCCATCGGTCTGCAACGTAGCAGCCGCCGCGGCCGTGCGGGCAGGCCCAGGCGAGCCCGGTGATGCGGGCGCTGACCTCAGCCGGGCGGTTCGAACGCCACGCAGGTCGCTTCGATCGTCTCGATCGTCTGCGACAGCACCGCGGCGTAGTCATCGGTGCACACGCTCCCCAGCGCGCCATGGTCGTCGAAGCTCTCGACGAGCTCGATGGCGTTGTCGTTGGGGGCCATGCAGCCGTAGCCAGGGCAGCACCAGGGGCACACGCAGCTGGTGTCGGCGTAGCTGACCACACCGATCACCACGATCGCGTCGTCGCTGCCGCCCTTGGTCTCGAGGATCGCCTCTCGCCAGACGGTGGTGTCGATGAGGGGCCAGGCATCGTCGGGGGTGCCGGGGAAGGGGGGATCGTCGCTGACCACCACCACCACGAGGATTGCGTCGTCGCGCAAGAAGCCCTCGTTGCAGCCTCCGACGCCGGTCATCTCCGGCTGGAGGGCGGCGACGGTCGCCGACATGGGCAGCTCGTTGCCCGAGCCCTCGGTGCCGACCCGCGCGACGCAGTTGAACGCCGCGGCCAGGCTGTCCTGCTCGGTAAAGAACCGCCGCCCCTCGACGAACGGCGTGCACACGGCCTGGCTCGAGTCGGTGCCGCCGGTCTGGGTCACCAGGGCGCCCAGTCCCTGACAGCCGGGCTCGTTGAAGGCGTAGGCGTCGGAGGTCACGACGCCCACGTGGATGCTGTCGAGCTCTTCGAGCGAGCCCAAGATGGCGTCGATGAACCCGGGAAAGCTCTCCAGCAGCTGCTGCTGGTGCTCCTGCATCGAGCCCGAGTTGTCGATGACGAACAGGAAATCGGCCTTGTGGCAGCCGATGTCGATGGGCACGTCCGGCGATGCGACATCGAAGATCGTGCCCGTGGCGGCCATCGTGGGGTCGGTGGCGTCGCCCGTGGGGGCAGCGGTGCTGGTGCTCCCGCCCGTGCTGCTGGACGCCGTTCCCGTGGCGGTGGAGGTCGTCGGCGCGGGCTCGGGCGTCTGGGGGACTCCCTCACAACCGCCCGCCAACAACCCGGCGACGAAAAACGTCGTCACCGGGGAGCTGCACCGCATACGTTCATGATGGGCAGCGAAACCGCGCATCGTCAAGCGGCGCCTGCTGCCCGGGCTCGGTCGACGTTTCACGCGAGGTGGTGACCGCCTGGATAGGAGCGCGTGGCGACCTCGGCGTTCGCGCGACGGTCCAACGGCCGGTCGCCGAGGTGGTTGTTGGGAATACCGTGCGCTCGTCGACCGGTATCTCGTGCGGGCGCGAGTCGGACACCGCGGGCTGTGGCAGCTTCGAGCATCTTCTGCGAAGCTTGGCGGCCCGGAGCGACCGGTCGAGGACGACCGTACGCGAGCGTCTGAGACCCGGGGATCACGCCTCGCGCCGATCGTATTGATTCATGCAAGAGTTCTTCGCAGCCAGCCTGAGCTACCCCACCGTGATTTTCACTGTGTTGCTGGCCGCGGTCTTCGTCTACTGGATGCTCGTGATCATGGGTGCGATGGGCATCGATGTTCTCGACATGGATGTCGATGGCGCATCGGACGGCATTGCCGAGGGCGCGGCCGAGGGTGCCGCCGAAGGCGTGGCCGAGGGTGCCGCCGAGGGCGTGGCTGAAGGAGCCGCCGAGGGCGTGGCCGAAGGCGCAGCCGAGGGGGCCGCTGAAGGTGCGGCCGAGGGCGCCAGCGAAGGTGCAGCCGAAGGCGCCGAGGCGGCGGTCGGCGGTGGCCTGCTGTCTGGGATCTTCTATGCCCTCAAGCTGCGCTCGGTGCCGCTGACGCTGGTGCTCTCGCTGGTGTTCCTGCTGTGCTGGCTGATGTGCCACCTGGGCACCCACTATCTGATCAACACCATGGGCATTGGCCCCGCGTGGCTCATCGGAACCGCGCTGCTGGCCAGCTCCATCATCGTGGCGTTCCCGGTCACCTCGATCCTCGTCCGCCCACTGGCCCACATGCTCAAGGTGGAGAAGCCCACCTCGCGCCGTGATCTCATCGGCAAGTTGGTGCGCATCGACACCAGCCGCGTCGACCATCGCTTTGGCATGGCCAAGGCCGAGGACGGCGGCGCTGGGCTCATCGTTCAGGTCCGCTGCGACGCCGATGACAACGGCCTGTCGCGGGGTTCTACCGCGCTGGTCGTCTCGTGGGACGACCAGCGCGAGGCGTACGAGGTGACCTCGTACGACGACATTCTGCCCTCCAGGCCCTCGGCCGACGAGTGAGGGCTGTTCCTCGGTCCCTTTCGCCTCGGCCGAGTGGTCGGGGCTGTCCCCCCAACCCCTGCCCCCAAGTGAGGTCGTCTCATGCCTGACCCGTTTACGCTGATCACGATCGCTGTCATCGGCGTCTTCGTCGTGCTGTTCGTGCTCGGCGTTCCCCTGCTCTACTCCAAGCTCTATCGCAAGATCGACCAAGGCCGCGCACTCATCGTCAACAAGATGAGTCGAGTCGAGGTGTTCTTCACTGGCGGCTTGGTCATTCCCGTGGTGCACCGGGCCGAGATCATGGACATCTCGGTCAAGACGATCGAGGTGGCGCGAATGAGCAAGGAGGGCCTCATCTGCAAGGACAACATCCGGGCAGATATCAAGGTGACGTTCTTCGTGCGGGTCAACAAGACCGCGGAAGATGTGCTCAAGGTCGCGCAGGCGATCGGCACCAACCGCGCCTCGCACCAGGAGACCCTCGAGGAGCTGTTCAGCGCCAAGTTCTCCGAGGCACTCAAGACGGTCGGTAAGGTCCTCGACTTCGAGGAGCTGTACACCCGCCGTCACGACTTCAAGGAGCAGATCCTCGAGGTCATCGGTGAGGACCTCAACGGGTACGCGCTCGACGACGCGGCCATCGACTACCTCGAGCAGACGCCGATGTCGGCGCTCGACCCGAAGAACGTCCTCGACGCCAAGGGTATCCGCAAGATCACCGACATCACGGCGGACCAGGCGGTCAAGACCAACGACATCAAGCGCGAGGAGGAGAAGGCGATCCGCAAGCAGGACGTCGAGGCCAAGGAGGCCATCCTCGAGCTCGATCGTCAGCAAGCCGACGCCGAGGCCAAGCAGGGCCGCGAGATCGCCTCTGTCCAGGCCCGTGAGACGGCCGAGACGATGAAGGTCCAGGCCGAGGAGCGCAAGAAGGCCGAGCTGGCCCGTATCAAGCTCGAAGAAGAAGTCGCGATCAACGAGGAGAACAAGCAGCGCCAGATCCAGGTCGCGCAGAAGAACCGCGAGCGCGTGGTCGCCGTGGAGCAAGAGCGCGTGCTCAAGGACCAACACCTCGAGGCGATCGGCCGCGAGCGCGAGGTCGAGCTCAAGCGCATCTCCAAGGAAAAGGCCCTCGAGGTCGAGAAGAAGGAGATCGCGGACGTCATCCGCTCCCGCATCGTCGTCGACAAGACGGTGGCCGAGGAGGAGGAGCGGATCAAGGATCTGCGCGTCGTGGCCGCGGCCAAGCGGGCCAAGGAGGCCAAGGTGATCGACGCCGAGGCCGAGGCCCAGGAGGCGCTGGTCAAGGACATCAAGAAGGCCGAAGCGCTCGACCAGGCCGCCAAGTTCCTCGCCAAGGAAAAGGTCACGATGGCCGAGGCGGCACTGGAAGCCTCGGAGAAGGAAGCCCGGGCCAAGATTCGCCTCTCCGAGGGCGTCCAGGCCGAGGTCGCTGCCGCGGGGCTGGCCGAGGTCAAGGTCAAGGAAGCCGACGCCATCGCCATCGAGAAGCAAGGCGAGGCCAAGGCGCGGGTGACCCTGGGTCAGATGAAGGCGGAAGCCGAGGGCCGCGAGTCTCAAGGCCTGGCCGAGGTCCGCATCAAGGAAGCCAACGCAGAGGCCATTGCCAAGACCGGCAAGGCAGAGGCCGACGCCAAGCGCGACCTGTTGCTGGCTCAGGCGATGGGTACCGAGCAGCAGGGCATGGCCGACGCGAAGATCAAGGAAGCCGATGCGGCTGCCACCGAGAAGATGGGGCAGGCCAAGGCGGTGGAGATCCGCGAGAAGCTGATGGCCGAGGCACATGGCCTCGAGCAGAAGGCCGACGCGATGAAGAAGCTCGACCAACGCTCCCGCGAGCACGAGGAGTTCCGGCTCAAGCTGGAGAAGATGGTCGAGGTCGAGATGGCTGGGCTCGGTGTCCGACGCGATGTGGCCAAGGCGCAGGCCGAGGTGCTCGGAGCGGCCATGGGCTCGGCGAAGATCAACATCGTCGGTGGCGACGGTCAGTTCTTCGACCAGTTCATCCGCGCGGTCTCGTTGGGCCAGGCGCTCGACGGCGTCGTGCACAACTCCGACACCGCCAAGACGCTGATGTCGGGGTATCTCGAGGGCGACAAGAGTCTCACCGACGACATCAAGGACGTGCTGTCGCGCCCGGCGGTCGACGCCGAGGGGATCAAGAACCTCAGCGTCTCGGCGGCCCTCCACAAGGTGATGGGGCAGCTGGGCGAGGGGCAGCGGAGCAAGGTGCAGGACCTGCTTTCGCAGGCCAAGAAGCTGGGCCTGGACTAGGACATAGACGATGGCGGACGCGGACGACAACACCACG
>JAHZJA010000176.1 GCA_022601155.1 Deltaproteobacteria bacterium
ACCCGTCGCCGCACACGGTGGCGCACTCGCTGGGGGAGCCTTCGCAGGCGAAGCCGTTCTCGATCTCACAGACCTCGTCACAGCCGTCGTCTTCGTCCGTGTTGGCGTCGTCGCACTGCTCGTCGTCGGTGACGACCCCGTCGCCGCAGACGGTCTCACAGATGCTGGGCTCGGCCAGGCAGGTGTAGCCGGGCTCGATGGCGCAGCTGGCATCGCAACCGTCCTCGTCGTCGCTGTTGTCGTCGTCGCACTCCTCGTCGAGCTCGAGCAGCCCGTTGCCACACTGTGCCGCGGGGCCACCGCTGGTCGAGTCGAGACCGGTCGTCGTGGCAGGGCCGGTCGAGGCTCCCGTGGAGCCGGTGTCATCGGTGGGGACGACCGTCGAGTCGTCACCGCAGCCGACGGCGAGTAGGGAACACGTAGCGAGGGTCTTTAGCCATGTAGGGTAGGGCATGGGATCGGCTCCGGTCGGAACATGGAACGTACGCGGCGGTACGAGGGGGGAAGCAGGGCCACCCGCAAGTTCGCATATTTGTCGGTACCATGGGGCGCGGTACGGTGGGGCGCCCGCCCATGATCCATCGACTCCGACCCGCCGAGTCCTCCGACTTCGACTGGCTCCTCGACTTGCGTCGTACCAGCGCCAAACGCAACGTGGAGCGGGTGTTTGGGCACTGGGACGAGGCGGCACAGCGCGCCCGTTTCACCCAAGCGTTTGCTCGCCAGGCGATCGAGGTGGTCGAGATCGACAGCCAGCCCGTGGGCGCCGTTTCGGTGGCGTGGGACTCCGATCCGGTGATTTTGGATGCGGTCGAGCTCGTGCCGCAGTGGCAAGGGCGCGGCCTCGGAACGCGGCTCGTCCACGATGTCTTGCTGCGGTTATTGCAGTCCGAACAGGCCCTCGAACTCACGATTTTGCGGGGGAATCCGGCGCAGGCCCTGTACGAGAGGATGGGGATACATCCTACCGTGCAAACCGATACGCATGTGACGATGCGATGGGATGCGAGCATTCGGACCCAGGCCACACTCGATGCTGCAATGTCGCCGTGGGCAGATCCCAAACGACGGCACGCGTGGGCGCAGCGCCTGTTCGATACCTCACCCGAGGCCGAGCTGGGTTTGGCCCAGTTCGTCGTGGGTCGTCATGGTTTACCTGAGTGCCCACGGGCGGTGGATGTCGCGCCGGGGCTCGGGCGTCGAGTGCGACCGCTGGCCCGGCAGGGCTGGGCGATGACGGCGTTGTCGGCCGAGCCGACGCTGCACGGGGCGCTCGTGCGGCTGGGCGCGATGGCGGCGGTGCCCGTCGACGTGCGCCAGGGTGATGTGTCGAGCCTGTCGGAGCACGACCAATTCGATCTCGCGCTGGCATTCGACGGAGGGCTCTGGACGGAGCTCGAGCACGGCGCTCGCGTGGAGGCGGCCCGGCGCGTGCGACAGGCTCTGCGTCCTGGAGGGGTGCTCATCGTCGAGGGGCCCAACACGCCGTGGGTTCTGCACAGCCAACGCGAGCTCCCGACGCGGACCGAGGTCTACCACCGCGCTGCGGTCTCGTGGCTGCCCGCAGAGCAGCACGACTTTCACGACGGCGTGCATGAGCGACGGGACACCTACGTCGTCGACGTGGGCGGTGAGGAGGTGGCGGAGTGGACCTCGCGCAGGCGGCTGGCCGCGATGGACCTTCCGCGCTTGCGGCTGACGCTCGCCGAGGCGGGGTGGGGGGAGCTCGAGGTCTTCCACCACCCCGATGCGACCACGGTCGGACGCGCTACGGGGCCGCGTTTGGTCGTGGTTGCGCGGGCTTCGAGCTAGGCTCCGGTGCGCCGCTACGGGTGAAGTAGACCCACGGCCCCTCGATTCCCACCCGCGCGTGCCACCCGGACGGCAGGGCGGGCGCGCCCCAATAGAACAGCCATCGCGCGTCGACGGGCGGGATGTTGGTGCATCCGTGGCTGCGGACGTTGCCGAACTCATCGTGCCAGTAGGCACCGTGCAGCGCGAACGAGCCCCAGTAGTACATCGTCCAGGGCACCTGCTCGACGGCGTACGTTCCCGCATCGGGATCGGGCCCGGCCATGGTGACCGAGGTGTACTTCTTGTGGACGCGGAACAGCCCCCGAGGAGGCGTGAAGCCCTCCTTGCCCGACGACACCAAGGTGGTGAACACGGGGGTGTCGCCCTCGTAGGCGACCAGCAGCTGCTGGTCGAGGTCGATGTGAATCCACTTGCGGTCGCGGCCGACCTCGGCGGGGCGCTCGATGGCGTCGGCCACTCGAACCTGGTCCCTGCGCGCCGCAAATCCGTCGTGAGCGACCACCAACGTGGCGCCATCCCCAGGACGCACCTCGCTCACGGCAAAGCGAGCGAACTTGTCTGCGGTGCCGCGGCGCTCGCCGGTGTCCGGCTCGAGCAGCTCGGCGTCGTCGACGAACACGAACGCCAAGGGCAGCGCGTTGTCGTCCGACAGCAGCTCGCCGTGCATCGTGGGCGGCTGACGGGCTTCGATGTCTTCGTCGCGGACATAAAAGCCCCGCACGGTGCGGTGCAAGGTCTGGGTGCCGACGGTGAGCGTTTGATCCATCGCCACGAAGTGGGCCCCGGTGGCTTGGGTGCGGATGGGCGCGGTGGAGCCCGCCGCCAGCTCCCGCTCGGTGGGAATGCGCCAGTACAGCGGCGCAGGCGTGTCGACCTTGGCGTAGCGATACGGAAGGGCTTCGGCGACGGCCGGCGGCGTGACCCGCAGGGGCTCGGACAGCGCGGCGGGATCGGACGAGACCGAGAAGCCGTCGGCCGAGCACACATAGCCACCGTCCGCGAGGGCGTACCAGCTCTTGGTGCAGCCTTCGCCCGGGACCCAGCGATCGACCGCGATGCGAGTGTTGCGGCGGACCAGTCCCATCGGGCGCCGGTCTGCGTTGGGGTAGCGGAACACCGGCGCATCGAACTGAAATGCCTGCGCGACCCGGTCACTGGGGCGGGTCGGGACGGCATCGTAGGTGGCGACGTCGGCGGGCGTGCGCATCGGTGGCGCGGCCAGGTGCAGGCCCGTGTGCTTGGGTGCGGGGCTCGTGTCTGCGGCCGATGGCGTGCCAGCACCCGGAGGGGCTGCATCGTCGTTCGTCGACACGGTGCCATCGGCCACCGCCGCGTCCTCCGGACTGCTGTCGCTCGGCGTCTCGGAATCACAACCCGCCAGCCCGGCGGCGATGGCCAGCACGTGTACCCGCCGCGAGCGGGCCCGCGACGGACTCCAGGGGCTCATGGCAGGTCGTCGAGCAGGTCTTGGAGCGTGGCGACCGGGCCGCGATAGCGATCGCTGCCCGTGAGCCGACAGTGAGCGCGGGCGAGCTTGCCCAGCAGTCGTCCGTAGCGGCGCGCCGCGGCCACCGGGGCGTGGGCGAGCTTGCGCGCGAGGTCCTCGCCGGGCTGCAGCAGCAGTCGTGCGTTGGGGTTGGCACACACGTAGGGGCAGGCTCGGGGCCGGCGTACATCCAGGGTGCACCCGCCCGACGTGTACACGCTGCCTACGCGGGATTCGTACTCGCGCGCGTGAAGGTCGTCGAAGTAGCGCTCGTCGAGCATGGCTCCCGACAACGCCCAGCCGATCTTGAGCCCGATGCCGCGGCGGCGCAGCGCTTCGGTCTGGAGCAGCTGGTGGGCGACATACGGCGGCAGCGAAGTGGGAGCCGGAGGCGTGTCGATGGTGGGGTCGTGTCGCAGGCTCGATGCCAGGCGGACATCGGCGGGAAAGCCGAGCCGCTCGATGACCGCGGCCAGGCGGGCCTGAGCCTGGATGCTCCGTCGACGTACGGCCAGCACGTCACCACCGGCGGCGTGGGCGTTGTCGTCGGCGACGAGGATGAGGCTCGACGACCATCCCTGGGCACGTCGGGCCAGCTCTTGCGCGTAGACGAGCACGAGCACGTCGACCGGCAGGCCATGGCTGAGCTGCCCGCCGGCCATCACCCCCACGCCGAACCAGGCGGTATGCGACTGGGCCAGCCCCGCCGCGGTGATCCGGTGCGGGACATGGGCTCCGCGCACGAACAACTCCTGGCTGTGAAGCAGGCGCTGGAGCGGTGCCGAACGAGGCACGCCGTCGGAGACGGGGAGAGTCGTGAATGATGGATGAGCCGCGCGCATCGTCCTCACCACCTGGGGGTCGTTCGCGATGGGCTCGCTCTACGAGCGGAGCGCGGCCATCCGTACCACCTCGGCGCTCGATCTCGCAAGGAACCGGCGCGGCTGCGCGATCGCGACTGGCGCCCCACTACAGCGCGCCAGCCGGGGCCAACGCGGTGTGATCAAAGGGGTGCCCGGGGCGGGACTCGAACCCGCACCCTCGCGGAGGGGATTTTAAGTCCCCCGTGTCTACCGGTTCCACCACCCGGGCGTAGGGCGGGCGCAGCATACGAGATCGGGACGTGTGGTGCCCACCCCCGCGCTATAGTGGGCTGGTATGCATGAGCTTAGACTGGTCCGCTTCATCTTCGCGGCGGTGGCGTGCGCGCTGGCGACGGGGGGATGTTCCGACGACGGAGTGGCGCCAGCGGTGGCCGATTCCGCAGCGTCGGGCT
>JAHZJA010000177.1 GCA_022601155.1 Deltaproteobacteria bacterium
CAGATGCCGATGTTCTGGCCGAAGCCGAGGTCGAGACAGGTGCTCGACCCAGCGCACGTATCGGTATCGAGGCCGCAGGTGTTCGAGCAGGCGCCGTTGAAGCAGGCGGCGTAGCCATCCTCGGACGGGCAGTCCGTCGCGGCGGTGGCCTGGGTGCATGCGCGTTCGCACAACCCGACGCGGCAGAACTCGCCGTCGCCGCAGTCGGCGTCGCCATCGCAGGCGAAGCGAAACGTGGGGGAGGGCAGCGGCTCGTTGAAGCAACTGATGCCGAGGGTCGTGCCCAGTGCGAGCGCGAGAGCCAGCCGGCGCGGTACGGTCATCATGCGGCGGCAAAGATAGCGCAAGCACGCCCCGCGGCCATCGGCTGCCGTGGGGTGCAGATCACGCACCTCGCATCGCCGGTTTTCTCACCTGGGGCTGAAACCGGGCCCGAGGGGTCGCTTGTCCGCCCCAAGCCCGGCGTGTTACCAACCGCACCGCTTTACTCAACGACGCATGCCCTTCGAGGAGCTCATGGCGTGGTCTTCACCTTCATGGTGCTGGCTTGATGAGACCTGACGACGGGGGCAGAGGCTGAACGCCAAGGAGAAGAGAAAATGGAATCGACCACCCAGGGCGCGGCCGGCGACAACGCCGCGCTCGACCAAGCTCAACGGATCATCACCGTCCGCCAGCTGCTCGAAGCCGGCGTCCACTTTGGACACCGCACCGATCGCTGGAACCCGAAGATGAAGCCCTTCATCTACGGCGCGCGCAACGGGATCCACATCATCGACCTCCAGCAGACGGCCGTGCTGTTCCGTCGCGCCTACAACTTCATCCGCAACATCGCGGCCGAGGGTAGCCCCGTGTTGTTCGTGGGCACCAAGAAGCAGGCGTCCGACGTGATGGTCACCGAGGCGCAGCGGGCGGGGCAGTTCTTCGTCGCTTCGCGCTGGCTGGGTGGCACGTTGACCAACTGGAAGACGGTCCGTCAGTCACTCGACAAGCTTCGCGGCCTCGAGCGCATGGCCGAGGACGGCACGCACGACAAGCTGACCAAGAAAGAGGTCTTGCGCATGGAGCGGCTTCGCCTGAAGCTCGAGCGCAACCTCGGCGGCATCAAGGACATGCCCAAGCTCCCCGGCGTGGTGTTCGTGATCGATCCCGCCAAGGAGTACATCGCGGTCAACGAAGCCAATCGTCTCGGTGTGCCCGTGGTGGCGGTGGCCGACACCAACGCCAACCCGGACCGGATCGCCCACGTGATCCCGGGCAACGACGACGCCATCCGCTCCATCAAGCTGTTTTGTACCCGCATCGCCGATGCGTGCCTCGAGGGCACCCGGATCGGCAAGCAGCGCGCGGTGCAGGCCTCGGCGGGCGCCGAAGAGGCCCCCGAGACCATCCGTGTGATGACCGGTGGCGACGGACCCAAGGTCGAGCTGGTCTCGCGGCGCGGCAACCTGCCCACGCCCGAGGCTGCCGCCAGCCCCGAGGAAGAGGCCGCCGCGGCTGCAGCCGCTGCGCCCGCGACCCCGGCCCCCCCCGAAGCCAGCAACTGAACCACCCGATCCACTCGGACCAGATTGTCATGGGACAGATCAACGCTGCTCAGATCAAGGAGCTCCGCGAGGCGACCGGCGCAGGCCTGATGGACTGCAAGAAGGCCCTCAAGGAGGTCGACGGAGACTTGGACAAGGCCATGGACTTCCTTCGCAAGAAGGGCCTGGCCAAGGCGGCCAAGAAGGCCGGTCGCATCGCGACCGAAGGGGCCGTGATCTCCTACATCCACTCGAACAAGCGAGTGGGCGTGCTGCTCGAGGTCAACTGCGAGACCGACTTCGTCGCCAAGACCGACGGCTTCACGCAGTTTTGCCAAGACATCGCCATGCAGGTGGCCGCCATGTCGCCCGAGGCCGTGCGCCGCGAGGACATGGACACCTCCACCGTCGAAAAGGAGCGCGAGATCCTTCGGGAGAAGGCGCTCGGCGAGGGCAAGCCCGAGAAGATCGTCGACCGCATCGTCGACGGTCAGATCAACAAGTTCTACTCCGAGCGTGTTCTGTTGGAGCAGGTGTTCGTCAAGAACGACGCCGACAACAGCAAGCGCACCGTCGAGCAGCTCCAAAAGGAGATGGTCGCCAAGCTCGGTGAGAACGTGCAGATCCGTCGCTTCGTCCGCTTCGAGCTGGGCGAAGGACTCGAGAAGAAGAAGGACGACTTCGCCGCCGAGGTCGCCGCGCAGGTTCAAGGCTCCTCGTAGCCACCTCGGGCCCGTTCCCGTGCGCCGTCCGACCCCGGCGCGCGGGCTGGGTCACAGCCGTGGGTCGGACCGCTGCGGAAAGAGCCACGCCATGTCCGAGCCCGCCCCACGATTCCGTAGGATCCTGCTCAAGCTCTCCGGCGAGGCGCTACAGGGCGAACAAGGCTTTGGCATCGACAACTCGGTGCTGCGTGGCATCGCCGACGAGATCGGCGAGGTCGCAGCGAGCGGAGTTCAGGTCGGGTCGTCGTCGGCGCGGGCAACATCTTCCGGGGCGTCAGCGCCGCGGCCGATGGCATGGACCGCTCGATGGCCGACTCGATGGGCATGCTGGGCACCGTGATCAACTCGCTGGCGCTCCAGGATGCGCTGCGGGTGGCGAAGGTGCCCGCGCGGGTGTTGTCGGCCATCTCCATGCAGAGGATCTGCGACACCTATGCCCAGCGGCGGGCGGTTCGACACCTCGACGACGGCGAGGTGGTGATCCTCGCGGCCGGTACCGGCAATCCTTACTTCACCACCGACACCGCGGCCGCACTGAGGGCCAAGGAGATCGGGGCCGAGGTGATGCTCAAGGCCACCAAAGTCGACGGCGTCTACGACCGCGACCCGGCCAAGCATCCCGATGCGCGTCGTTTCGAGCGCATCTCTTATATGGAAGTGCTCGGCCGAGGCCTCCAGGTGATGGACAGCACCGCGACTTCGCTGTGCAAGGACAACGATCTGCCCATCATCGTGTTCGACATGCGAACCCGCGGTAATATCCGACGTGTGGTCAGCGGCGAGCCGATCGGAACCCTCGTGAACAACGAGACCTCGGCCCAGTAGCCAGCGTCCACCTCATCCACCAACACGAGGAGCGAGAAGCGATGCTCGAAGAAGCGGAAGAACTGGCAGCCGATGGGATGACGCAGGCGCAGGACCGGCTCAAGAAGGAGTTGGCCAGGGTACGCACGGGGCGAGCGAACCCCGCCTTGCTCGATGACGTCAAGGTCGACAGCTACGGTACCCAGGTTCCGCTCAAGCAGGCCGCCACCGTGAGCGTGGCGGAGGCGCGGCTGCTGGTGGTCAAGCCCTACGACCGCAACAACATTCCTTCCATCGAGCGCGCCATCAACAACTCGCAGCTGGGTCTCAACGCCAGCAACGACGGGCTCATCGTCCGCGTTCCGATCCCCGCACTCACCGAGGAGCGGCGCAAGGATCTGGTCAAGCAGGCACACTCGGCTGGCGAGGACGCCAAGGTCATGATTCGGCAGGCCCGGCGTGATGCCAACGATCTGCTGAAGAAGGCCGAGAAGGACAAGGACATCTCCGAGGACGATCTCAAGCGCGGGCTGGAGAACATCCAGGAGACGACCAACGCGGCGACCAAGGCGGTCGACGACATCATCAAGAAGAAGGAAACCGAGATCCTCGACAACTAGAGGATCGAGGCCGGGCCCGAGGGCTCGGCCTCTTCGTTGGTCGTGTCGGCCGCCGTGGCGAAGTCTTTCGGTCCGGTGATGTCCTTGCTTCGGCGTCAGGACATCGGGCGGTGCTCGGTGCCTTGGCCCGGGGTGATGGCGAGCAGGCGCGCGGGGCTGTGCACGACCGCTCGGTGCCACACCCCGGCCGGCACGAGCACGCCCTGCTGCGGCTGTAGCTCCACCACGTGCTCGCGGTCCTCCAGCTCGAACACCAGATCGGCGCGACCGCTCAGCAGCATCACCCACTCTTCGCCCGCGGGGTGTCGCTCCCAGTGGGTCCACGAGGTCTCGCTGTTGCCTACCGAGAGCAGCCGGCCCGTGCCGAGGTCTGCGCGGGTGCTGATCGTGGCCCAGAACTTCTCGTCGACGGGCACCTCGGCGGCCCGGTTGGCGGGGCCCAGGTGCACGAAGCGTTGGCTCGGGTCGATGGCCGCGGGGGCGGGACGATCGGCGAGCGCAGGCGGCCACACCACGGCGAAGCGCTCGAACACGCACAGCTCGTCGTCGGTGTAGGTCCACCCTTCACGCTCGGCCTGTCGACGGTAGTAGGCGCGGTGGCCACGGAGCCAGTCCTCGCGGGTACGGTCGCCCTCTCCCTCGTCCCAGGCGAAATCGTCGTCGACGCTGGAGACGGGGCCCACACGGGTGTGGGTGGTCTCGTTGATGCACACCGGGTCGCCCTGGGCATCGACCACGATCCAATGATCGCCAGGGGCCGGGTTGGGCAGCCCCTGCGACGCGGTATCGCGAACGAGCCCCGCGGTGGCACGCTTGCGTCCCTCCACCACCAGCGCGACGAGCTCGGTGATGAGCCGGGGCGAGTCGCCAAAGGTGTCGATGGCGACCAGCTTCACGGGGGCGGGCCGGGTGGCGATGAACTCCGACCAGAATGCACGGGTGGCTGGTGTCGACCTCTCCATGGCGGCCCGACCCTAACGCGGCGGCTTGGCGGTGGCACGGGGCGGTCCCGGAGCCCCAGAACCGTCGAATTGGGGAGGTAGAGCGCCGCTTCGGCGCTCGATCGAAAAATCTCGGCGACTCGCGGGACACTACGGTCTGCCACGGCAACGGACCCGACGAACCGAGAGATGCCGACTGCTCCAGAGACTCGCGCAGAGGCCGCGGCAACCCACGCCGATGATGTGAAGTGGTTGCGGTCGCTGGCGCGGCGTGTGGCTGGCAGTCGACAGGACGCCGACGATCTGGCCCACGATGCGTGGCTCGCCGCGGCAGAGTCTGATGCGGCCGAGGTCCAGTCGCGCCGGGCGTGGCTGGGCGGCGTGTTGCGCAATCGTGAGCGGATGCGTCGGCGGGGTGAGGCTCGTCGACACCGGCGCGAGCGTGCGAGCACGGCCACCGTGGAAGACGTCGATCCGATCCTCGAAGTCCATCGTCGGCACGTGCTGACGACGGTCCGAGAGGCGCTCGACGAGCTCGACGAGTCCGACCGTCAGCTGCTGCTGGCCCGGTATTGCGACGAGCATGCCGCGGAGGCACTGGCCGAGCGCCTGGGCATTCCTGCATCGACGGTTCGTTCACGCCTGAGCCGAGCAACGGCACGGGTACGACGGAGCCTCGACGAGCGCTGGGGAGGAGATCGACGGGCCTGGGCCCCGGCGGTCGCCGCCATCCCCATGTCCCCGCGTGAGGCGGGCTCCACCACCCTCGGATGGAGCGCGTTGGTGATGGCTGCAGGGAAGAAGATCGGAGTGGCGCTGGTCGCCGTCGTCGTGGCGAGTGCTGCATGGTTCGGGTACCAGCACATGCGCGGGAGCACGGACACACCCGCAGCACCGACGGTCGCCGACGAGCGCGCCGAGCTGCTGGCGCGCAAGCGACTCGCTCGCGGAACGGCGGCGCCCGACCGCTGTCCTGGCTCGCTCAGCGGCCAGGTTCGCGAGGCCGGTACGGGGCGGCCCGTCGGTGGTGCCGTGGTCCTCGTCGTCTCTGCATTGGGCTCCGGCGTCGTGCGTGGCGGGCCGGGGCTCCCGGCGGTACGTCCTCGTACGCGTACGAATGCCCAGGGCGAATTCTCTGCATCCGGTCTACCCCCGGGTCGCTACCGGCTCTCCGCGTCGATGCCTGGTTTCCTTCCCACGGCCCAGTCCAATGTCAGCCTTGCGGCCGGGACCGATCAGAGCGGCGTCATTCTCGAAGTCGTGGCCGGAGGCAACCAGGTGGACGGTACGGTTCGCGACATCGGCGGGGGCCCGGTCGAGGGCGCATTCGTGCATGCGCAGACGCACCGTCCCGTGGTCGCGGCGAGTGGCGGACAATTGGGATATGGCGCCGTGACCGATGCCGAGGGGCACTACGTGCTCACGGTGCCGGACGGGACGTGGAAGCTGACCGCAGGTGGTGACGACTACACCGCCGACAGTCGTACGGTTCGGGTTGAGCATGGTCCGGGCCGTGCCGACTTCGACCTGGTGCCGGGGGCGGCGATCATCGGTCGCGTGGTTGCCCGAGCCACTGGCGAGCCCGTCGCTGGTGCGCGCGTGGGGTTCAACGTCGACATCCGTCGCGGCGGCCGCACGACCCACAGGGCTGGGGATCCCGAGCAGGTCGCCTTCAGTGACGACGCGGGCCGTTTCCGACTGCGCCCGCTCGAGCCCGGACAGTATTCTCTGTACGCCAATGCTCCCGGGCTCGCGTCGGCCGCGACGACGGTCGTCCACGCTGCCATCGGAGAGGAACTCACCAACATCGAGGTCTTGATCGACCCGGCGTTCGACGCCCGCGGATTCGTGGTGGATGCGCATGAGCCCGAGCGCGGCCTGGGCGGGGTGCAGGTGATGGCGCTGGTGATGCCGGGGAGGCGGCAGATGGTCACCCAGACCGAGCCCGACGGTCACTTCGAACTCCTCGGGCTGATCCCGGGCAGCTATATGCTGATGTTCGACGGAGAGGGATTGTTGTCCTCGGGTTTCGAACACTCGCTACAGATCGACGATCGGGACCCCGACGACATGCTCGTGGAGCTCGAGCGTGGCACCCAGATCCGGGGGCGCGTGGAGCCCCCGGTGGCGGGACGGATCGAGGTGTCCAATCGCAAGGACCGCGGGGGACTCGAACTCATGTTGGCTGCGGCGAAGCTCGCGAAGGCCACCGCAAACATCCAAGCGGACGGGAGCTTCGTCATCGACACCGTTCCCGCCGGGGCGTGGAAGTTGTTGGCGACCGGCGATGACGGGAGTCAGGGGCAGCTGGAGATCGAGATCGGGGAGGCCGGCCTCGACGACGCCGTCATCGCCTTGACTCCGCGCTCGAAGGTGACCGGGAGCGTTCGGAACGCCGGGGGCGAGCCGGTGCCCGGGCTCACCGTTACCTTGGAGGGCGCGGGGGGGCCCGCTCGAAACTTCCCCGGGATGCAAGGTCGTCGATCTGCGGGGGCGGGGGTCACTGCCGCTGATGGTGGTTTCGTGGTGTGGGGGGTCGACGCCGGCACGTACACGGTCGCAGTGCACGATGCTGCGGGGCAGGCGGTCGAGGTCAGCGGCGCCGCGGGGACGCCCCCGGCGGTGGAGGCTGTCGCGGGGCTCGATGTCACCGAGTTCGATCTGCAGGTCACGCTGCCCCGCGGGGTCATTGCGGGTCGGGTGTTGGGTCCCGAGGGCCAGCCCATGGTCGACGCATGGGTCACCGTGCGGGGAGGGGACTCCGCCAGCTCCTGGGGTGGTGGCACGAACACCACCATCACCGACACCGAGGGGGCCTTCGCCTTCGAGGGCCTCGCGATGGGGTCGTTCGATGTACTCGTGCGCGGGCCCGACTCGGAGACCCGTGGCAAGGTCGAGGACGTGGCGCCCAACGGAGGGCCGGTCGAGGTGCGGTTGGAATCGCTGGGAGAGATTCGCGGTGTGGTGACGCGAGGAGGGGAGGCCGTCACACGTTTCGCTCTCGACGGCGGCCGTGCCTCCCGCCGCACGATCGTGAGCGATGACGGCTCGTTCGTGCTGCGGCGCCTGGAGCCGAGGGAGCAACGCATCACCGTCACCACCAAGACGGGCTCGGCCTTTGCCCACGTGGATCTCGAACCCGGGGCCACGGTGGAGGTGAGGCTGGAACTCGCCGAGTGGGGCTCGGCCGAGGGCACTCTCGTCTCGGCCGTCGATGGCACGCCACTGATGGGAATCACGATCGACCCCGACTCTGATGGCGGGCTCCGGGCTCGCGACAAGAGCATGCTGGGCGCAATGATGGGTGGCGGTGGGATCCAGACCGATGATGCCGGCCACTTCCGGGTGGAGGGACTGGGGGCTGGGGCGGCGGCGCTGAGGTTCTCTCACGGCTCGCGGATGCGTGGCGCCGAGCGGTTGGGCGGTCATGGGTTCACACTCGCGGCGGGTGAGCACGCCGAGCTCGGCACGATCATCGTGTTGCCCCCTGCCAACGTGCCCTCGGACGAGCAGGGTTGGCTCGGGCTCACTGTCGACGTCCGTGCGACGGCACCGGGGGCCCACGCTCCTGCTGGCACCACGCCCGTCGATACGGCCGCGTCGAAGGTGTGGATCAGCTGGGTGGAGCCCAGTGGTCCGGCGGGGAAGACAGGTCTGGTCCTGGGTGACCGGATCTTGGAGGTCGGCGGTCTCGATGAGGACAAGGTGGGGTTGGGCGGGCTCAGTGCCGCTCTCGGCCAGCGACGAATCCAGGTCGGCCAGTCGTACACCGTGAAGGTGGAGCGAGACGGCGAGCCGCGGACCGTCACGATGAGAGCGGTCGCGCCGCCCAAAGGCTGACAGCGCCCCGTTCTAGAACGAGGCGGGCACCACCTGCTCGCCCAGGTGCTTGCCGAGATCGATAAGGTACGTGTCGGTGGTCTCGTTGGGATCCGAGAACGTGCGGGCGATGAACCGCATCAAGGGGTTGCGCACCTGAGCGTTCTCGGTGATCGACAGGCGCGTGCCGCCCTCGTCGGCGGCGAGCACGAAGGTCCACGAGCCCGAGATGGGAAGATCCGGCTCGGAGATCATGATCTCCAGCTTCTTGCCTGGCTCTTGCTCGATGACCTCCATCGGGATCGGCCCCGTTCGCTGCATCTCGACGAAACGAATCGGCTCGCTCGACTCGATCTCCACCGCGTCGACGTCGCTGCGCCAGTGGTGGGACTCATCGAAGCTGGTGATCACCTTCCACACCACGGCAGGGGGCTGGGTGTAGATCGCCTCGCGCTTGACGACGTGGCCCTCGTCGTAGGTGAAGCCGATGGCGGTGGCGATGAGCGCCAGCACCAGCAGAGCCACGATGGCCCACACGACGATACGGCGCAGGATCTTCATGGGCGCGGTGGTGGGGTCGTGCCGGAGGTCAGCCACACACGCGCTGGAAGGCGGCCAGGGCTCCCTCGACGGCCTCGTCGTCGGCGGACATCGACAGCCGCAGATGTCCGGGGACGCCGAACGCAACGCCCGGGACCACGATGGTGCGCTCGGCGAGGAGCTTGTCGGTCAGCGCCACGTCGCCCCCCTCTTCGTCGCGCAAGGCCTCGGGCAGGGCGGGAAACAGGAAGAACCCGGCCTTGGGGGGCATCACCGAGAATCCCAGCGCCGAAAGCCCCTCGGCCATCCGGCGGCAGCGACGGGCGTAGACCTCCACGTCGACCTTGCCGTCGTCGCGACCGAGGACCAGCGGCAGGGCGCGCTGCATGAGCGCGGGCGCGTTGACGAAGCCCAGCACGCGGTTGCAGAAGGCGAATGCACGGGCGAGCAGATCGCTGCCCGCCGTCCGCGGCGAGATCACGATGTATCCGATGCGCTCGCCGGCCAGGCCCAGGTCCTTGGAGTGGCTGGTGAGGTGGATCGTGTGCTCGTAGCAGCCCATCATCGACGCGGCGGGTCGGCCGTCGTGGGTGAGGTCGCGGTAGGGGCTGTCCTCCACCACCACGATGGGCTGGGGCCGGCCGACGTTGGCATCGCGGAGGGCATCGGCGAGCCGCGTGAGTTTCTCGGCGGTGTAGACGGCGCCGCTGGGATTGTTGGGCGAGTTGATGAGCAACAGCCGCGTTCGCGGGGTCAGCCGCTCCACCAGCGCATCGACATCCAGGGTGAAGCCCTCGGCCGAGGGGGCGGCGACCAGCTCGGCCCCCGCGTTGGCGCAGTAGTGGTTGTACTCGATGAAGTACGGAATCGGCACCAAGACCTGGTCACCGGGGTTCAACATGGCCCGCATCAGCACGTTGATTCCGCCCGCGGCCCCCACCGTCATGGTGATGTGGGCCGCGGTCACCGGGAGGTCGAAACGCTGGGCCTCACGCTCGGCGATGAACTCGCGAACATGGGCGAACCCTGCGTTGGTCATATAGCGATGGGTGCCGAGGGTCGGGTCATCCAGGAGCTCGTGGAGCGCCTGGGTCCACCGCGGCGGAGGCTCGAGGCTGGGATTGCCCAGCGACAGGTCGTAGACCGGCCCGCCTCCTTGCTTGCGGAGCGCGGCCGCCTGCTCGAACATCCGGCGTGTCCACGACTCTTTGGCGCCCAGCAGGGTGTTGGCCACCCGCGTCGACAGTAGGGCCCGTCCCTCGTCCATGAGCGCACCATAACAACCCGCACGGTGGCGCCGCGGGTTCCGCAGGGGGCGCGGCCCGAACGAGGACCTGGTGGCCACGTAAGGGTAGGACTGCCCGCGGTTGGGCGCGCTGCGCGGGATCCCCGTCGCTCAGCATGTGGCGTGGTGGGCAGGCCCGTGACCGGCAACGGCAGGTGGGTCGAGACGGTCTGCGGATTGACGGGCGGACGCCGGCCGATGCGCTACACTCCGCCGCCGACACGCGGTGAGCCGCTTCACCGCGGCCGTGCCCGCGCCCTCGTTCCAGCGCCGACCCGATGGACCGCGATCTCGCTCTGAGCATCCACAATCTCCCCTTCCTGGAGTCGATCTACGAGCAGTACCAGGAGGATCCGAACTCGGTCGATCCTCAGTGGCGCTCACTGATCGCCAAACTCGAGGCGGAGGCTCCCACCACTGCGCCCGATCCTTCGTCGGCGACCGAGGCCGGCCGCGCCTTGGCCGAGCAAGTCGATCTGCAAAATCGCGTCGACAAGCTCATCGCGAACTACCGGTTGTTCGGGCATTTCGGGGCGCAGATCGATCCGCTGGGACGAACCCGGCGCAACACCACGCCCGCGCTCGATCTTTCGTACTACGGGCTGTCGGAGGCGCACCTCGATCGACGCTTCAACGGCGGGCAGTTGTTCGCCAGCAGGAGCGTGGTGCCGCTCCGCGAGATCATGGGTCGGCTGGAGCGAACCTACTGCCGCAAGATCGGCGTCGAGTATTGGCACATCAGCAACGTCGAGCACCGCACGTGGCTCCGCGAGCAGATGGAGGCCGTGGAGAACGAGGTCCGGCCTTCGGTGGAGGAGCAGACCCGATTGCTCAGCTCCCTGGTCCGGGTCGACAACGTCGACAAGTTCATCCACACCAAGTTCATCGGGGCCAAGCGGTTCTCCATCGCGGGGGCCGAGAGTGTGATCGGATTGCTCGAGACCCTGGTGGAAGACGCCGGGAGTCACGGCGTCGACTCGATGATCTTCGGCATGGCCCACCGTGGCCGGCTCAACGTGATGATGAACGTGATGGGCCAGACGCCCGCGCAGATCTTCTCGCGCTTTGCGGGCGGAGATCCGATGGAGAACCTCGGGCGCGGCGACGTCAAGTATCACCTCGGGTGTCACCGTCGCTATCGAACCCAGTCGGGCAACGAGATGTACCTGGCGCTGGGCTTCAACCCCAGCCACCTCGAGGCGATCAACCCCGTGATGACCGGTCGCGTCCGCGCCGGCCAGGACCTCATGCGTGACCCCGATCGCGAGCGCATGTTGTTGGTGTCGATCCACGGTGACGCAGCGGTGATGGGGCAGGGGGTGTTCGCCGAGACCCTCAACCTGGCCAAGCTCCCCGGCTACGCGACCGGGGGGACCATCCGCGTGGTGATCAACAACCAGGTCGGATTCACCACCAATCCCTCCGAGTCACGCTCCACCGCCTACTGCACCGCGGTGGCGGACATGCTTCATTGCCCGGTCTTCCACGTCAACGGCGACGACCCCGAGGCGGCCGCCCACGCGGCCAAGCTCGCGCTGGCGTTCCGCCAGCGGTTCCGCTCGGACGTCATCATCGACCTGGTCTGCTACCGACGGTTCGGGCACAACGAGGGCGACGAGCCCACGTTCACCCAGCCGTCGATGTACCAGAGCATCAAGCAGCAGCCGTCGGTTCGCGCGCTGTACCAGAACACGCTGCTCGAGCGCGGCACCGTGACCCAGGCGCAGGTCGAGCAGATGGACGAGGCCTCGCGGGCCGAGTTCGATCAGGCGCTGGACGAGGTGCGCCGCAATGGTCTGAGCACCGCTCCGCCGCCGCTGCACGGGGTGTGGAAGAGCTACAGCGGTGGCCCCGATGGCGATGTGCCCGAGGTGGCCACCAACGTGCCCGCGGCCACTATCGAGGCGATCGCCAAGCATGTGACCACGGTGCCCGAGGGATTTTCGCTGCACCGCAAGCTCCAGCGATTCCTGGCCGAGTTCGAGGCGATGGGCAAGGGAGAGGCCGACGCGAGCTGGGCGTTTGCCGAGCACATGGCCTACGGCTCGCTGATCCTCGATGGGGCCAGCGTGCGGCTGTCGGGCCAAGACGCGATGCGGGGCACGTTCACCCATCGTCACGTGGGCTGGATCGACAGCGAGACGGAGGAGCGTCACCTCCCTCTGACCGCGCTGCCCGGAGCGGAGGGGACCTTCGAGGTCCACAACAGCCCGCTGTCCGAGTTTGCCGTGCTGGGCTTCGAGTTTGGCTATAGCCTCGCGGCCCCCGAGACGCTGGTGATCTGGGAGGCGCAGTTCGGCGACTTCAGCAACGGCGCCCAGGTCATCATCGACCAGTTCATTTCTTCTTCGGAAGACAAGTGGAACCGCATCAGCGGGCTGGTGATGTTCCTGCCGCACGGATACGAGGGCCAGGGTCCCGAGCACAGCAGCGCCCGGCTCGAGCGGTTCCTGCAGCTGTGCGCCGAGGACAACATGCAGGTGTGCAA
>JAHZJA010000178.1 GCA_022601155.1 Deltaproteobacteria bacterium
GTGTTCTCGTTCTCGGGCTGGATCCTCAGCCACCTGGAGGCTCAGCCCGAGCTGCTCAGCGCCCGCAATGCGGAGTACGAGACCCGGCTCGTCTCGGCGCTCCGCAACCCCATGGCCAACTGGCGCAACATCTACTTTGGGTTGGTGATGGGTCTGTCTGCGTCGTTACCCACCGCGGTGCACACCACGATGCTGCTGCGTGCGTTGCTTCGTCGCAGGGCGGCCACGCCCTCCGAGGCCTGATGTCTCAGGGATTGGCGACCGAGAAGTCGTCGAACAGCGTCGCGGCGTCGGCCTTGGTCCACAGCCCGATCATCCCTGCCTCGGTGTGGGTCTGGTCTTCGACGGTGAGCACCGGTTCGTCGTCGATGAACAGCTCCATGCGAGGCCCCTGCGCCACGACGCGGAGTGCATGCCAGGCCTCGGCGTCGAGGGTGAGCTCTACCTTGCCCAGCGCGCTCCGAATCCCCGCCTGCACCACGTAGAAGCGCGCGTTGTTCTCCAGGGGATTCCAGCGGGCGATGTAGTAGTTGTCCTCGTCCTTCACCCGCCACACGGGGCCGCCCCCACGATCGAGCTCGCCGGTCACCGCCTTCACCATCACCTGGAGGTCGACGTCGGTGTGGGCGCTACCCTCGACCAGCGCGAGGTTGTAGGTGGCCTTGGGGTTGCGGGTCTGTGTCACCCCGAAGGCGTGCGGAGTGGTGGGCGCGGCCGGGTCGGCGACGGTGCCCCAGGTCGCGGGGGTGCCGGAGCTGGCCGTCTCGGTGAGCCGAAACCCCTTGGGCACCTGTCCGACGGCAGTGTCGTCGAAGGTCCACGTGCGGACACCGGGTTCGACGGGGGTCTTGGCCGTCGGGCCATCGGCGGTCCGGGGCGCGGCGGGTGAAGCCTTGGTCGGCGGTGGCTGGGCCTGCGCGGGGCTGCCCTTGGCTGGTGGAGCACCGGTCTTGGTGTCGTCACACGCAATGAGCAGGAACAACGAAGCGAGCAGCCGAGATCGCAGCATGGGCAGCCGTGATCGTCGGGCACGGCCGGCGTCGGATCAAGTGGGTTTGACCAGAGGCTCGAGCGTGGGCGACCGTGGCCCTGCGATGCGGATCGGGATCGACCTCGGAGGCACCAAGACGGAGATCCTGGCGCTGGACGAGAAAGGCCAGGCCCTGGTGCGGCGGCGCATGCCCACGCCGAGCACCTATGCGTCGATCGTGGCCACGGTGGTCGCCTTGGTGCAGCAGGCCGAGGAGGAGACGTCGCAGACGGCGACGGTGGGGGTGGGGATGCCCGGAGCCATCTCTCCCGCGACGGGGCTCATCAAGAACGCCAACACCACCTGCCTCATCGGTCGGCCGCTCCGCGAAGATCTCGAGCGTGCGCTGGGGCGACCGGTGCGGCTGCACAACGACGCCAACTGCTTCGCGCTGTCGGAGGCGGTCGACGGTGCCGCGGCCGGGGCGTCGCTCGTGTTCGGGGTGATCTTGGGAACGGGGACCGGGGGTGGGGTGGTGGTCGACGGACGGCCGCTGGCCGGGGCCAATGCGATCGCGGGGGAGTGGGGACACAACCCCCTGCCGTGGCCTCGCGACGACGAGCGGCCGGGACCGGTGTGCTACTGCGGCGCGACCGGGTGCATCGAGACGTTCGTCTCGGGGCCCGGCATGGCGCGCGACCACGCGGCGCACGGGGGACAGGCGCTCGATGCCGAGCAGATTGCACGGGCTGCGGCCGAGGGGGACGCCGCGGCCCGCGACACGCTCGACCGCTATGCCGATCGGCTGGCGCGAGGCCTGGCCTCGGTCATCAACGTGCTCGACCCGGAGGTCATCGTGCTCGGGGGCGGCGTCTCCAACATCGCGTGGCTCTACGATGAGGTGGTGCGCCGCTGGGGGACGTGGGTGTTCTCCGATCGCGTCGACACGGTGCTGCGGAAGGCCGAGCACGGCGACTCCAGCGGAGTGCGTGGTGCCGCGTGGCTGTGGCCGCGGGATTGAGTGCCGCTCGGGCGTGTCCGCTCGGGCGTGAGTACGAGCGACCGTGGCTCACCGCGGAGGCTTCTTCAGGCGCACGCGGACGCGAACCGAGCGGCTGCGACGTTCGAGGCGCTTAGCGACGGCGCCGCCACAGCAAGAGCAGCCCGAACAGGCCGATGCCCGCAGGGGTGGAGCCTTGGCTGCGACAGCCACACCCGTTGCCCCCGCCGTCCTCGCCATCGTCGAGCCCCGGGGTGGTCGCATTGCTGGTGGCACCGGTATCGGACCCTTCGCCCGTGCCGGACCCCTCGCCACCGGTACCCGTGTCGTCTTCACAGCCCGCACCGCCGATGAAGCCGCCCCCATCCTCGCAATCGGAGGGACCATCGGTGCCCAGCACGATCACCAGCTCGCGCATGTAGTTGGTGTAGCTGCGGCCCATGGGGTCGGTGACGTCCACACGGATCATCGTGGACTCGCCCACCACGCTCTCGGGCGGAGTGAACTCGACCGCAAACGTCTCGCCGGTCACCGGATCGTTCTCGATGAACGGCTGCCACTCCACCTCGGAGGCGGCACGACCCCAGTAGGCGGTGATCGTGGAGCCCTCCATCGCCGAGACGCAGCCGTGGATCGTGGCCGTCTCGTTGCGATTGATGACCTCTTCGGTGTTGCTCACCCCGAGCGCGGGGGGGCTGTCGGCCAGCCCCGGGCTGTCGACGATCTTGTAGACACCGGGGTGCAAGCTATAGATGTTGAGCGGAGGCTCCCAGGTGTAGGCCTCGATGGTGTAGGTGCCCGCCGGTACCGCACTGGTGTCCCAGTCTTGGCCTTCGCCTGCGGCCGCGAAGGTGATCGGGCGTCGCTCGTCGTCGGGGGTGATGCGGTGCCAGCAATCGGCCCAGGTGGTGCTCGTTTCGAACACGTCCTCGGGATCGATGTCGTCGGGTGCCGCGCCCACGGCATTGGCCGCGTCGATGTCTGCCTGGGTGATCCAACGTGGGAGGAAGGTCTGGGGATCGCGAGCACGACACATCGCGAAGAACTGGTGGGTACGGCTATCGGCGACCTCGTCGTCGGTGATGTCCGTGTCCTCTTGGGCGATGCTGTACGGGATGTTGCGCATCGTCCCGGTACTGCGGTCGACGATGTTCATGCACGCCGAGTCCGACCAGTCGACGGGGATTCGTGGCTTGGTGCCGTTGCTCGCCGCGGCCGTGCTTGCCGCGAAGAACACCGTCGCGCCAAACACGCTCGCCCACATCCGACCTTGCTGCGTCACCATGTCGCACTCACCGTAGCAGGGGTGTCGGTCCCGCTCCACGCACAAACGTGTGTGGTGTGCCCCTATGCACCATGAATTGACGTGATTGTCGTCGCAGGCTCATCATGAAGGCATGCCGCGCGTCTGCCTCCTGCTTGGGCTGTTCGGGGCCGTCGCGTCGTGTACGGCCAACGAGGGTGGCTTCGGTAGTGCCGCGACCGTGTACGTCGCCACGACGGCTGCGGAGGGATCGAGCTCGGAGTCGGCCACGACCACCGAGGGTCGGGGTTCCACGTCAGGCGCCAATACCTCCGCGGCGAGCGAAGGCATGACGAGCGCGGCCAACGACACCGCAGACTCCGCCTCGAGCGGATCCGCCAGCACCGGTTCGCCACCCCCGCGCCCGCCTCCTGCCGGGAGTCCGTGGGGGCCGTGCAACGCCGGGACATGCGATGCCGAGGGCGACTTCTGCTTCCAGCTGCAGGGGCAGTGGGACATGTGCTGGCCGCCCTGCGTCGACGGTATGTGCCCCGAAGTCCCGCCAGGAGGGACGTCGGCAGCAGAGTGCGCGGACTTCATGGGAGGGCTGTGCCTCATCGATTGTTCGAATGACACCCTGTGCCCGCCAGGGGCGGAGTGCGTTCCCCTTCCGCCGCCCAACCAGGCCTTCGAGCGCTGCCTGTGGCCTCTTTGAGGGTCACGGGACCCTGAGCCCGCAGTCCACTCCGGGCGTGCAGCTGTCGCACCGCCAGTGAAAACCATCGAGGAGGACGACCGTGTCGAGCTGGTCGTCCCCTTGGTCGAACAATGCCCCGACGATCTGGATGATCTCGCCCGGGACGGCGGGGCCGACGAGGGTCATCCACGGGGTTGCGGCGCCGATCGGGCACGGGTCGAGGACCTGCGCGCCCACGGTGCAGGCCTGCTCCAGGGTGCCGTCCATCCCGGTCCGCAGCAGGGCGGGGTCGTCACCCGTGATGGTCAGCAGCGGAGCCAGCCCCGTGACGTTGGCGGGGGCACTGCCCAACGTCGCGAGGTTGCCCGTGAACGTCTCGGAGTCGGCCCACCACACGAACGTGTCGCTGGTGGGGGAGGCGACGCGCTCGGGGTACTCGGCGGTGAGCAACGCCACCCGCAGCGCATAGCCGCGGGCGTTGTCGGGGACGGCGACCCCGAACGAAAACCACACCAAGTCGTGGGCGGTCGCGTCGGGCCACGCCGCTTGGAGAGAATCCGAGCAATCGCCCACGCCATCGCAGCCGTGGAATGGGCTGCCCCCGCGGCCTCCGTTGCTGCCGGGGCGCGTATCGATGGGCGCCGGAGCGCTGGCGTCGTCGGGGTTGTCGTTGGCTTGGCCCGGCTGTCCCGTCGCGGTGTCGAACGCCACCTGCCCCGTGGGATCGACGGCCGGCATGCGTCCGGTGGTGAGCGCGAGCATGGCAAAGCTGTCGGGTGAGACCCAAAACGCGTTGCCGAACTCGTGTGCCGATCGCCAGGTGTCGTCATCGGTGGCGGACAGCGAGGCGGCGGTCACATCCTGGTAGCAGGCGATCTCGAACGCGCGCAGAGGGTCGGCCGCGGTATCGCACTCGTCCAGCGGCGAAGGCAGCAGGCAGGCATCGGCCGCGGTCGTGTCTTCGCTGCACGTCGCTGTCGTACACGAAGGCCCGGCCGTGTCCGTTGCGCTCGCTTCGGTCCCGGCTCCGGACCCCGACGCGGACTGCTCGACGCCAGCCACCAGCGTCTGCCAGCAGCCGGGGAGCACGGCCATGCCGAAGATCGCGGCAACTACTCGGCCCATCGCTGCACCCGCGAAGCGTAGGCGCTTTTGGGGTGCTCGGCGAGGAACCGGTCGGCGTGGCGCTTCAATGACTTGGTGCGGCCCAGTGCTCTCAAGGCACGGAGCCGACCGTAGGCTGCATCCTCGGTGAGGGGGCCCTTGCTGCCGCGACCGAGGTAGCGCTCGAACGCACCCAGCGCCCGCTTGGGCTGGCCGAGCTCGAGGTACAGCTGACCCAGGCTCACCGTCGCCGCTCGAGCGGGGGCCGAGCGTGGCGACGTCGCAATGAGGGCCTCGTAGATCTTGGCGGCGCCTCGAAGGTCGCCCTGGGCCCGCCGCGCTCGGGCTCGGGCCAGGCGTACGCTGGGAGGCGGGGTCGGTGCGCGGCTCGAGTCATGGGTGCCGCCTCCTCGCGCCGTCGCTCCTGCATCCAGCGCTCGCCGGGTGGGTCCCTCCTGCACCACGGCGGTGCCGTCTTCCA
>JAHZJA010000179.1 GCA_022601155.1 Deltaproteobacteria bacterium
CCACAACGCCGTCAGCGGCAGCTGCCTGGCGAGGCTGCGCTTCGAAGGCGCATCGGGTCATGCGTCGAGGAGCGAAAACACTGCCACAGCGGTCGGGGGCGGTGTTATGGCGCGTGGAAAACCGCCAAAGTCGAGGCTAGGCCCCCGTCACCGTCGGCGGCCACACAGGCAACGCATCAGCCCCAACACTCCGACATCGACCTGGCCCAGGCCGGGCAAGGTCGACCTCCGCAAGAAGGCCTCGCTCGCGCACCGCCTTGTCACATCCCGAAGAGGGGCCTCTCGACCAGGGGTGCCCACGTCTGCAACGACCCAACGATGCCTGATTCTCGCCGCCGCGGCGCTCGGATCGAGCGCCGGCTGCACCGGCGAGCTCCCCTACGAAGACTCCGGGCAGCCCATTGCCTTTCGCGACGAAGGCACCGCACAGCTGGACTTGGACCTCGAGTTCGACGGCTGTGTCGGAAGCCGCGCCAGCATTGTCGTCCAGGGCTCGGCCACGGGCGACCTGACGTGGAGCTTCGAGGGCGAGCCGGATGTCGCATGTCTTTCCCCTGGGGCTCGGGCGGCGGTCTTCGTGGCGAGTGCTCCAGGCAACTACGTCATCACGGCCGACGTCGAGACCGAAGACGGGCTGCAGTCGATTCAGCTGGAGCTCAGCGCGGACGTCTGCGACGCCCGCCCGCCCGTGTGTGCCGGGACGATCGCCGGGGTGGTCGATGGCATCGGTGGCGCCTGCGAGTGCCTCGATGACGACGGCGACGGTGTCCTCAACGACGTCGACCGCTGCCCCGCGAGTCCACCCGCAACCGCCGACAATCTGTTCGGCTGCGGCCTCGGCCGATTCATCGCAGCCCCCGAAGAGGTCCTGCGTCGGTCGACGGATCCACTCGACGCACTCACCGAAGCGCTGGACGGCTCTGAACTCGACGATGAGCAGATTGGACCACCGCTGGCGGCGGCGCAGGAGATCACAGCCCGAGTTCATGCCGCGGTCCACCACTTCGAGCGTGCCGCCATGTGTGAGGGCGCGGCGGAGTTCCACGCCGCGGTCGAGACCTTCCCGGTCCTGGCGGAATCGCTCGGGACGCTGAGCCCCGAGTCGCTCCCACCGCTCGGTGGCGACGTGGGGCCGAACGAGCTGTGGGCCATCCGCAAGGCACGGCTGCAAACGATGCTCGACACGGCCCAACTTGCGTATCAAGGGGCCGACGAGGTCCTGGGTGCTCTTTGCGAGTCGATGGAGGTCGGCGTCGAAATCGAGGGGGTAGTCGCGAGCATCGACAATGCGTCGCGCGTCGCAACCCTCGAGGACGGCACATCACTCATCGTGTGGGGCGAGATCGGCCTGCTGTACGAAGGCGCCCAGGCCACCGGCAAGGGTGACAAGTGGGGCGACTCGATCGTCCCTTCTGAAGCCCTCGTCCCCAACGACTACCTCGATCTGGCCAACACTGGCGAGGAAGATGCCTGTACTTGGCTCGCCATCGCGCCCGTTCAAGCCTTCTGGCCCCATACGTCGGCCCCGCCAACCTTGCACGCGCCGGAGGCGTACCTCGTCCCATCCCTGGGCCCGACGCTGCAGCTCGAGACCGGCGCACGCCTTGCGGCCATCGCCAAGTCCTGCCCGACCAGCGACACCCACACGATCGACATTTCGGCGAAGTACGGACCGTACGAGCGAAGCCTCGGCCTGGGAGTCGCGCCCGGGGATGCCCCCGTCGAGCTCGACACGAGCTACGCTGGCTACGGAATCGAAGCGATCAAGATGGCAGTGCAGCGAGTCGATTGCCCCAGCAACGAGCCATGCACGGTCGAGACAATCTCCAACAAGACCTACAGCGTCACCCTGCTGTCGCGCGGATCCCAGTGTGAGCCATTGTTCGACGGCACGGCGTTCGCGGTCGACGAGCTGCCGCCGACCCAGTACCGCAACGGACGGCTGATGGGCTTCGAAGACTCCGGGGACTTCTTCTCGACCTTGACCGACACCAATCCGTACGTACAGGCGCAGGGATACGAGACGAGCTTCTATCTCGCGGGCGGCCAGCCCGTGCATGCTTCGAGCTACCCGGTGCTGAAGCCCGTCTACCTCCACGACGACTTTGCCGTCTTTCCCGAGCCACTGTCGACCGGCACGCTGATGTCCTGGAACACCTACGGTGTCCCGGAGAGCTCGCCCATCGCATGGCCACGCGTCATCGGCCACCGCGACGGAAACCCCTTTTGGTATTCGTGTGACATGCCGAAGATTCGGCGCGATCTGGTGACCGCATGCGCATCGGGACCCGACAGCGACTACAAACTTCCGTGGGCCCACGCCTCGGGCGGGTTTACGGTGGGTCAGGGCAACCAGTCCGCGCCCGGCAACTCGCACTGCAATGGCTGCGCCCAGCAGTACGCGTTGGACATCTCGCTGCCGGTCGGGACGCAGATTCGTGCTGCCCGCCCGGGCGTCGTGACGGCGATACTCGAAAAAGAGTGGCGCGGATTCGATTGCTCGACGCTGCCCCAGGGATCGCCGCTGTGTGCATGGAATGATGTCTCGATGATCCCGGCTCCGGGCACCAGTCCGCCATCAGGTGGCTGGACCTGCGCACCGATGTCCAACCACATCATCATCACGCACGAAGACGGCACCCATAGCGTCTACTTTCACCTCGACTACAACGGCGCCTGGGTCTACCTCGGGCAACAGGTGTCGCGCGGCCAGGTGATCGGCTCGTCTGGCAACGTCGGCTGCTCGACCGGTCCGCACCTGCACTTCCAGCAGGACACCACCAATGTCGCCGATAGCGGCGTCAGCGAGCAGATCCGCTACTACCACCAGGTCTACGACGACGACGACGGGGTCTACGAGACGCGCTCGTGTTCGATCCCCGGCCAGGGAGACTTGATCCGGTCGGCCCCGTGAGCCCAGGTAGGATCCGCCTCACGAGCCAGCCCACTGCTCGGTGGGCGCTCGTGCAGATCACCGAAGACCACGAAAGGGCGGCGGGTCCGTATGTGTCCGAGACGGGGACGAGCCCAAGCTACTGTGCGACGAGTTCTTCCCACAGCGGCGACACGGCCAGGGGATGGAGTGTCTCGTTGATCGACCCGTGGTAGTAGTCGACCTCATGGACTCCCGGCCACCGCTCGGGCCAGGTCGACAGGTCGAACCGATCCTGCCCGAAGCGAGCCCACAGCGCCTGCACGGTGTCCCAGCATGCTTGGAAGCGCCCCGCACGGCAGTGCTCCTCGGCCTCGACGTACGCGGCGAGGGTCGTCCGCAGCTGGGCGCCGGTGGAATCGAGCTGCGCCGCCCCTCCGGGAAACGCCTCGAGCGTGGCCTCGGCCTCGCTCAGCCCCACCCCGTCGTCAGCTCGCACGTCCCGCAGTGCAATGGCATTCCCTGGGCGTCCGTATGGTCCCCACAGATGTTCCCGAGGGACTCGCACAGCGGTGAGGCACAGGGGCCACAGTCGACCATGTCGCCGCAGCCGTCGGCCTGGACTCCGCAGACATCGCCGAACGCCTGGCACGTCATCGGATCATACGGGGGACGCGAGCCCGAGCTGCTCGACGTCTCGCCACCGAGCGAACCCCCGGTCTGCCCGCCCGACGTGGACCCCTCGTCGCCGAGATCGCCTGCGGTGTCGTCCCTTCCTCTTTACGAGGTTGCGGTCTGACTCCCTCCACAGGCGCACGCCTGCAACAAGGCCACGAACGGACAGCACAGCGCGGTCTTGGTCATGATGTCGTCCTCGTTGCCCGCCCGGCGCGGGCGCGGGGTCGGCCGCAGCAGGACGCCGTCGACAACCGCACCGCGGAGGCCCCAGACGTCAACCACGAACCGGGCCGACCATCGGTTTCGATGGGTCGTGAGGTCTCCGAGCAAGAACGCGAGCACCGGCGGACTACCACGCTGATCGGAGCACGACGCCGACAGGATCAGGGCCATCACCGGGCAGGCTGCGGTCGACATGTCGACCCCCGCCGGGTCTGCCGAGAGTGCGGAGCCACTGCTGCGGGTCCGCATCGGTACCTCCCGGTTGTCGCAAGCCAAGGGTCGCGCACCACCCCCCACGCCAAGCGCACTCATGCCCCGAACCGCTGCGGTCCCGCGACATTCGCGACGTCATGGTCGACCCGTTGGGAAGTAGAGGTCGATGATCTCCTGTACGGTGGCTCTGAGTTCCGCCGCTGCGGCTTCCGTGTACATCTCTCCATTGGGCCGAATCGGTTCCGGCCACTTGTCGAGATGCTCGGTGCTGTCCCACTGTCGTGCGTGCTCCCGCTCTGTCCAGTACCCATCCACACTGGGTTGCTTGCCCCACCAACTGAGCGCGAACTGCTGGAACGCGGCGTTGTCCGCGGGCACCAAGGACTGATAGTGCATCAGCGTGTCGTAGATCTCGGAGGAGGCCGGCAGACTACTCGCGGCGATCTCGGCCGCAAGAGCGCTGGGGTCCTCCGGAGGCGTCCCCCAGAAGTGAAGTAGAGGACGAAGGTCGACGCCCACTTTTTCGGACAATCGCAGGGTAATCGTGTCGATGGGCGTGCCGTGCTTGGACCACTCGTCGCCGGCCTCGTAGTCCTCGTTGATGGAGTACCAGTAGTCGCTCAGCCCCTCCCAGCCGAACAAGCGCGCGACATCCACGTACTTGGCATGCCCCTTGAGCTGGTACGCCTTTTCCCCCGCGGCCATCGGCACTTTCCGCGGAGCGAAATTGAAGCTGGTCATCCAGGCAACGGCAGTATTGTCGAGGGTGCGGTGCTCGTTGGCGGCACCTCTCGACATACGGAACGCCTCGTCTAGGCTGTAGCCGAACTTCTGATTCCATACCGCCACGTGCAGCAAGTTGACGGTCGACTCTTGTTCCCCGCCGTATTTGACGAACAGGTAGCCATGTCCGAGCTCGTGAAACTCGTAGTCGGGGGCGTATTGGGGACCCCGGACGAGGTGCGAATTCGACGCA
>JAHZJA010000180.1 GCA_022601155.1 Deltaproteobacteria bacterium
CCCGCCTCTTAGATGGACACCCGGTCGAAACCGCGGCGGTTGGCCTGGAAGTCGAAGAACAACCGGCTACAGAACACCCCGGTGAAGATCGAGGTGGCGATGCCGATGAGCAGCGTGACCGCGAAGCCCCGGATGGGGCCCGAGCCGTACTGGAACAGCACGATGCCCGCGATGGCCGTGGTCAGCTGGGCGTCGAAGATGGTGGTGAATGCACGGTCGTAGCCCGACTCGATGGCGGCCCGTGCCGTGTAGCCATCGCGAATGTAGTCACGTATCCGTTCGAAGACGATCACGTTGGCATCGACCGCCATTCCGATGGTGAGCACGATGCCCGCGATACCCGGCAGCGTGAGCGTGGCGCCGAAGACCGCCATCGCGGCCATGATGAGCACCATGTTGAGCAGCAGGGCGAACACCGCGATGAAGCCCGACGCGCGGTAGTAGATGAGCATGAAGAACACCACGGCCGCCATCCCGTAGATGAAGGCCTTGGCGCCGCTTCGGACCGACTGCTCGCCCAGGTCGGCGCCGACCCGAATCTCGAACTCCTTTTGGAGTCGGGCGGGCAGCGATCCGCTCTTGAGCACCTTGGTCAGGTCGTTGGCGGCCTCGCGCGGGCTCTGGCCCGGGCTGGCTCCCAGCGTGATCCGGAAGTTCTTGCCGATGCGGTCGTTGAACACCGGGTCGGAGCGGACGGCGTCGTCCAGCACGATGGCCATCCGGCGACCGATGTTCTCCCCGGAGAGCTCCTCCATGGCGCGGGCGCCCACCGAGTCGAGCGTGACGTTGACCTCCGGCGCACCGGTCTGCTGGTCGAACGCCACCGTGGCCGAGACCACGTGCTCACCGGTCACCCCGGCGCGAGCCTTGACCACGTGTGTACGCCACACCACCTCGGGCTCGGCGTTGCGCTTGGTCTTGAGCGAGACCGGCCCGTAGGCGATCTCGAGGCCAGCCGGCGGTCGATACTGCGGCGGCAGGCTCTTGAAGAAGTCTTCGAGCGTCTTGCGCTCCTTGGCGTAGAAGGCATACGGGTCCTTGACCGTCGCCCCGCCCTCGCGCTTGTACTCGGGCAGCCGGTTGACCGCGATGCCCATGCCCTTGGTGACGAGGTTGGCCTCGTACACCGCGCGCAGGTACGGCTTGCCCGTGTCACCCAGCGTGGTCTCGTCGTCGACCAGGTGCATCGACAGCACCGCCTGTCGCTCGATGATCTTGAGCAGTCGGCGGAAGTCTCCGGCGTCCGACAGCACCGCCTCGCGAGCGGCCGGTGACAGCCCCACCAGCACTGTGGACGGGTCGGCCGCGATCTCGGCGTCGCCTTCCATCAGCACCAGCTCGGAGGTGATGCGATCGTCGACGATCGTCAGGCCATCGGGTGCAAACCGACCCTCGAACACCTCGCGCAGCACGGCCTCGGCGTCGCTCTCGGGAATGGTGAGCCGAAACGCCCCCGGATCCCCGCGAAGCTCGAGCGTGGTGGGATTGGGATGCTCGGCGCCGACGATGACGTCTTGCAGGCCCCGCGCGGCGTCCGTGGCCGCAGCCCGGACCTCGGTCGCGGTGTCGGACAGGCCGGGCAGCTCCACCACCAGCTGGCGGTTCTTCGGATAGATGTTGGGCTCGGACACGCCCATCGCGTCGACCCGGCTGCGCACGGTGTCCAGCGCCGTTCCGACCGACTCGGTGCGGATCTGGTTGAGCTTGTCCTCGGGCAACTTGAGGGTGATGACCCCGTCGTCCTCGGTCGGCCCCTCGTCCACATCGACCCGCTCGAGCAGGTCGAACGCCACCCCCATCACATCAGGCGTGGCGTTGGCGACATCGTCGGGGCTCGCGAACGTGATGGTGAGGGTGTCGTTGCCCTCGCGCGCGACCTGGACTTCGATGTTCTTCTTGGAACGGAACCCGGCCTCGAGCTCGCCCGCGACCTGGTCGAGCTTGTTCTGCACCGCCTCGTCGACGGCGACCGAGTACTCCAGGTGGAGCCCGCCCTGAAGGTCGAGGCCCAGCTGGAACCGGCTGGTGAAGTTGTCGGTGACCCACGTCGGGAGGGTCATGGAGTCCGGCGCGATGGCCTGGACCGAAGGCAGAATGGCCAGCACCGCCCACGTCATCAACGCGAACAGTGCCAATGCCTTGAGTTTCAAGAAGCGACGCATTGACGGGGCCCCCTACGCGCTCTTGCGCGCCTTGTCGTCCTTGGACTCCTTGGAGTCCTTGTCGTCGGATTTCTTGGCGTTCTTGTCGTCGGCCATCGCCGACGCCTGAGTGTCGTTGATGTCCTTCTTCATCACCCGAACCCGAACCTTCTCCGCGATCTCGACGATCGCGATCTTCGGGTCTTCGACATTGGTGACGCGCCCCAAGATCCCACCCTGAAGCACCACCTTGTCGCCTTTTTGCAGGCCTTCGACACGCTTGCGTCGCTCCTTCTCCTGCTTGCTCATCGGCCGCAGCACGATGAAATAGATGACCCCGAACATCAGGAAGATGGGCAGCAGTCCGGCGAAGGAAGAACCTGCGCCGGCGCCTTCGGCCAACAACGGGGCGGGTGAGAAGATGGTGGACATCAGCATGGAGGGACCCGGGGGAGGACAACGGACGTTGCGACGAACGCCAAGGTATCGCTCGCAGACCGCTCATCTGACCGGCAAAGGCCGATGGAAACGGACCCCACGCCCGCCGAACCGGCGCGCGAGGAGCGGCAGAGGTAGCAGAGGGCCCAGGGGTGGTCAAGGCGGCCTCACCGGCCTACGTGGCCGGGTAATACCGCGTGATCACGGCATTAAGCCTGGCCGCCGCGTCGTCGAAGTCACCCCTTCGCAGCGCCCCTCGCAAGACCGCCACCCACTGATGGAAGAAGTAGAGGTTGTGGAGGGTGGCCAGGCGGCCGAACAAGGACTCTCGGCTGCGCTGCAAGTGACGTAGATACGCGCGGCTGAAGCGCCGACACGTGAGGCAGCCGCAGGTGGGATCGACCGGGCCAGGGTCGTCGCGGAACCGGGCCCCACGGATGTTGAGACGCCCGTGCCACGTGAACAGCTGCGCATTGCGGGCGTTGCGGGTGGGCATGACGCAGTCGAACATGTCGACCCCGGCGCGCACAGCGGCGAGTAGATCGGCAGGGGTCCCGATCCCCATCACGTAGCGAGGGCGATCCTCCGGCATCAAGGGCGCGACCGCAGCCATGGTCGCGTACATCGCCGGGATGGGCTCGCCGACCGACAGGCCGCCCAACGCCAGGCCGTCGAACGGCAGCGGCGCCAGAGCCTCCAGGTGGGCGCGGCGCAGCGCCAGGTCGGTGCCGCCCTGCACGATGCCGAAGCACAGCTGCCCCGGGGCGAGGATCTCGTCGCGCAGCGCCGCCGCTTCGTTGGCCCAGCGGGTCGTGCGATCGACGGCGGCCGATGCCGTCGCCGCGTCGGCATCTCCGGGCGGACAGTGGTCGAGGATCATGCAGATGTCCGAGCCCAGGCGTGCCTGATTCTCCAGCACCGAGCGCGGCGTCATGCGGTGGGCCGAGCCATCGAAGTGCGTGCGGTAGTCGACACCGAGCTCATCGATCTTCTGAAGACCCCGCAGCGAGAACACCTGGTAGCCGCCGCTGTCGGTCAAGATGGCACGCGGCCACCCCATGAACCGATGCAGCCCGCCCTGCTGCTCCACCAACGCCGAGCCCGGCCGATGGGTGAGGTGGTAGGCATTGCCCAAGATCACCTGCGAGCCCACGCTGCAAAGCTCGTCGGGATCCATGCCCTTGACCGCGCCGTAGGTGCCCACGGGCATGAAGCACGGCGTGTCGACGGGGCCGTGTGCGGTCCACAGCCGGGCCGCGCGGGCCGAGCCCGCGGTCGCGAGCACGTCGAAGGTTCCCGGGGCGCAGACGGTCAGCGACGGGTCGTCGGCGGGAAGCCCCGCGGCAGGATCGGGGCGCAACGCGGGATCGGGCGACAGCTCGGGGGCCTCGCTCGGCTCGGGCGTCGGTTCGGTGGCGATCGTCGTGGTGTCGGCGGTCATGCCAGGGCCTCCGCGAGGGCGTCGCGGCGTCGCACCAGCATGCAATCGCCGTAGCTGTAGAACCGATAGCCCGCGTCCACGGCCTCGCGATACCACGCGAGCACGGGCTCCCGCCCGGCGAGGGCACACACCAGCATCAACAGGCTGCTGCGCGGCAGGTGGAAGTTGGTCAGCAAGTGCGTGACGACCTCGAAATCGAAGCCGGGCGTGATGACCAGATCGGTCGTGCCTTCCGTGGGCACCAGCCGCCCCTGGTGGCGTGCCGCGATGCCCTCCAGGGCCCGCGTCGTCGTGGTCCCCACCGCGACCACCGGGCGCCCCACCGCCCGCGCCGCCTCGATCCGACCCGCGGCGGCCTCGGTCAGCGTCACCCGCTCCGCGCCCACCCGGTGGAGTCCGACATCGGTCACGTCCATCGGAAGGAAGGTCCCCGGGCCCACGTGCAGCAGCAGCTCCACCACGTCCAGGCGGGCAAGCTGTGCGGCATCGAGGTGCAACCCGGCCGTCGGCGCTGCGACCGATCCTGCCTCGCGGGCGTACACCGTCTGGTAGCGCTCCCGGTCGGCGAGGTCGGGGCCCTGCGGGCGCTCGATGTACGGCGGCAGCGGTGTGCGCCCGTGATCGGTGAGCGTTGGAAGCACGTCGCCCTCCACCACCGTGAAGCAGCGGGCGCGGGGATCGACCTCGTCCGGCCGGTCGTAGCGCAGCGCCAGAGCCCCCGCGCGCAGCACCTGCCCCGGTCGCAGTCGCTTGGCCCCCCGGACCCAGGCGCGCACCGTGTCCCCAACGCGTTGGGCGGGCGACGGCTCGCAAAAGAGCAACTCGAAGGGCCGACCGTCGTCGCGCGTGGTCGGCAGCCGAGCGGGCACCACCCGCGACGCGTTGACCACCACCAGGGCATCGTCGGGGAGGTGATCGATCAGCGCTCGCGCGTGACTGTGGACCGGTTGGTCACCCGTCGTCACCAGCAGGCGAGAATCGCCGCGTCGCTCGGCTGGCGCTTGGGCGATCTGCGCGGGCGGCAGCACGTAGTCGAAAGCCTCGGGGCCCAGGGCAGGCCCCGGACTTTGGGCCAGCGCCCCCTTCACGTGCAACCCCTGGGCGCCGCCAACGCCCCGCGCGGCCGCCAGTGGTTAATGGCACTGTTGCGTTCGTGCCCGCTCCGGTCCATGTCGCGCTGCTGTGGCCTCTGCTCGCCCCTACCGTGTCTGGGGACGATGATCCGGCCAAACAACCAACCCCACCCGTCACCAGCGAGGCCCCGGTCGTCGACGACTACATCGAGCAGGCCCCGCTCGACGTCGAGACCATCTTGACCGACAGCAGCCGGGCCTACCTGCACGCGCGTGCACGCCTGGAGAGCCACCCCGAGCTGGCGGCGGAGGCGATCCTCGATCGCCTGACCACCGTGCCGCCGCCCACGGGCACCGACCGCAAGCGATTGCTCGACGTACTGGCCGTGCTGGGGCTACCCGACCACGTGGAGCTGTTCGCCCGTGAGCTTCGCCGCGGGGTGGGCCGGGCCGAGTCTCCGAGCGAGGCCACCAAGGCGGTCGATGCCTGGCTACCGCTGATTCGTGCGCAGGGCGCTGCAGCTGTGGGGCCTCTGACCTCGCTGATCGCCGACAAGTCGCTGCCGATCGGCAGTCGTGCCGCGATGCTCGACGCGCTGGTCGATGTGACCCCACAACCCCGCGTGAGCGAGCTGGTAGCCCTGCTGGGTCGAGGTGCACGCCCGCTGCGTCAGCAGCTGCAGCGGTCGCTCAAGCGTCGCGCGGGCCAAGATCCCGACGTCCGTCAGCGGTTGCTCACCGCCACCGATGCGGCCCTCGAGACCCCCGAAGTCGAGCGCGTCCCTGCGCTGCTGCGGCTGCGCGGGTCGATCACCCCCGACGGCGACACCGCGTTCACCGGGCGGCTGAGCGCGATGGCCCACGACGGCACGCAGCCGTTCACGGTGCGGGTCGCCTCTTTGCGAGCGTTGGCCCAGCTTCGATCGGCCGCAGCCCACGAGGCACTGCGAGACGTGGCGGCGCAGGCCCTGGCACCGCCCCAGGCGGGCACTCAGCAAGGCGAGATCGTCGCTTGGATCGCCCTGCGGGGGCTGCCTCCCGCGATGGCTCGCCCGCTGGTCGACCAGTACGATCTGGTGTCCGCCGACGCCCCACGGCTGGCCGCGGTGGGGCTGGCCGCCTCGTCGTTGGGCGCCGATCAGCTTTGGCTGGCTCCCGCGCTGGGCAACCCGTGGCCGCAGGTGCGCAAGGCGGCACTGAGCCGGGTGGAAGGGCCCTGCGTCAGCGGAACCCTACGGCTGCTCGAGCACCGCGCTCACCTGGCCGGTCGCGACTCCGAGGACGATCGCGCGGTGGCTCGCGGTGCGGTGCAAGCTCTTGGACGCTGCTCCGCGTCCGGGCCGCTGCGGGGGTTGCTCGGTGACAACGCCCTCGACGTCGAGCTGCGGGCCGAGGCCGCGCGACAGCTCGCTCGGTTGGGCGACGACACGAGCGTGCGGGCGATCGGTCGCACGCTGAACAATGCCCAAGATCGAATCCTCGCCCGACGGCTGGCGAGCGCGCTGCGGCACATGCCCAAGCCGACCCCGGCGGGCGATGCCATCCTGTGCGAAGTGGCGACACGGGCCGACGAAGCGGGCCACGCGGCACGCGAGAGCCTTCGCCAGCTCCACGGCGATCTCGACACGGTCTGCCGATAGACGGCGGGCATCGACTCGTCTGCCCGCTGTCCGTGCGCCTGCTCCACGGCGATCTCGACACGGTCTGCCGATGCACGGCGGGCATCGACTCGTCTGCCCCGCTCTACAGGCGGGTCAGCCGAAGATCGTAGACCAACAGCTCGCCGAAGCCCGAAGCCGCCACGCCGACCGACCACGTGCGATCGACCCCCGGTCCAGGACAGCGGGCGACCTCGACTCCACCTTGGCGAAACTCGATCGACTCGGGGCGGACCTCGACACGCAACACCTGCGGGCTGGAGAAATCGAGGCCGGACGGCGAGCAGCTGAAGTCGAATTCGCGGCCCTGCGGGTCGCGTTCATGGCCTTGAATACGGTCGGGGCCGAGCGTCACACCGATGGCCTCGACTGCCCCGTGCTCAAGCACGAGGTGAGGCACCACGGCCCCCTGTGTGGCGTGGATGGTGGCCTCGAACCGAAACGAGGTGCTGCGAAACCCCCGGGCTCGCGCCCGCACCCGCGGAAACGACGTGAGTACATCACCCACCGACAGCATGCGCAGGGTCTCCCCTTCCACTTCCACCCGCTCCGGAGCCACCAGCGCGCCCCGTGCCGCGCGATCGACCTCGGGAATGCGCTCGTCGGGACCATCGAGCTCGGGACGCAGACGCAGCGCCAGCGGCTCGGACAGCGCGCCAGTCTCGGGATCGTGTCCACCCACTAGCAACACGCTGCCGTCGGCCAGCAACGCGGGCCGCGTCCCGAC
>JAHZJA010000181.1 GCA_022601155.1 Deltaproteobacteria bacterium
CCTGCAGATCGACGTCGTTGGCGTCCGATTCCCAGCTGAGGACGAAGCGGATCGAGGGTTCCTCGGCCAGGGTGGCCCCCAGCGCCTCGAGACGACGGCGGATGCTGGGCGCATCGGTGGGCGTCGCACGGCGCCAGGCCGCCGCGATGATGCCCAGGTCGCCGCGCAAGACCTCGGCGGCGCCGGGAAACCGGTCGGGGGGGTAGTCGATCGCGAGGCCCTCCGCGATGACCTCGAAGGCCTCGCGCGGCTGCCCGATGCGGAGCAGGGCAAACCCGAGGTGGCGGTGACCGCTGGGCTGGTCGGGACGCTGGGACCGAGCCCTGCGGTAGGCGTCGATGGCCAGCAGCCAAGCGGGGTGGTCGAGTTCCTCGAGCTGTGCGGCCGCGAACCGCAGCATGGGCGCCTGCGAAGGAAACAGATCGAGGATCGATCCGTAGGCCCGCGCGGCCAGCTCGGTGCGTCCTTGCGCACGAGCGACTCGGCCGAGGGCGACCAGGGCCAAGACGTTGGTGGGGGACGATGCTCGCCACATCCGTGCGGCCCGCGATGCGGCCCGGAGGCGGCCGGCTGCGATGGCCTCGTCGATCTCGCGAAGACGACCGGTCGCGGCGGCGGGCCCCTGGTCGGGCACCGCGGGCTCGAACGGCTCGTCGAGCAGCAGGCCATCGTGGTTGCTGCCAGGGACGAACACCAAGGTGAGGTGGACCGCGGGGGCATGGGGAGCTCGGACGGGGAACTCCATGGTCCGCAGGGCTCCATCGACGCAGTCGAGCAGGTCGGCGTCGCGGAGGCCATAGCGACGCAGCTTGCCCACGTGTCGGACGCGTCCGTCGGAGCCCAGGCGCAGCTGCACCTGGACGCGGCCTCGGATGTACTCATCGTGTACGACGGTCTGGTGATAGCAACGGTCCAGATCGTCGCGGTAGGCTCGTGCGGTCTTGCGGGCGCCATGGCGCGACAGACCCTTGCCGCGGACCCGGGTACGCTGCACCTGCACGTGCGGTCGGCGATTGGAGACGGTGGGGCCGTAGCTCCCGGCCAGACCGATGACTCCGAAGGCAGGATTGCTGACGTTGGCGCCCTGAACCGAGTCCTTGGACTCGCTGCCTGTGCTGCCGGCCAATGAGATTCCTGCGGAGTCGCGGCTGGTGGTGACGACGGACCGCGATATTCTCTCAACCGACACGGTCTTCGATGGGGCTGCGACGGTCGTCGCGTCGCGGGTGGGGACTACGGCCTGGATAGCCGGAGGCGCCGACGGTGGTGGTGGTGGTGGTGCTGGTGCGCTGGCCGCACGAGGCGGCGGTGCGGCGCCCTGGGTGTTGGCGTCCTTCCAGGCGGCGCGTCGAGACCTCCGGCGGTCTCGACCGGCCAACAGCGGGCCCGACCCGCGTCTGTATTCCGCCTTGACGCCGGTGAGTTCCTCCTCGGGCTCCTCCTCCAAAGGCGGGGGCGCGTCGTCGTCGAACTCATCGATGGGGTCGTCCTCGGGCGTGGTGCGATCGACGACCACGACGCCGCGGTTGCCCGGGACCAGGACGTCGCTCAGTCCGTCTCGATCGAGCCCGAACCGGGCGTAGTCCTCCTCGGTGTCGAGGATCAGCATGGCGGTGAGGTCGTTGAAGATCCGGTGTCGTACGGACAGGCCGACCGCGAGCTGGCGGAGCTTGTCCGACTCGAGGGCATCTTGGAGCGTTGCGATGCGCTCGACCAGCGACTGTACGTTGCCGTACATCCACGCGTGATCGACCAGGGCGGAGTCGACCGTGTGCAGCTCGATGGCGTGCTCGGTGGTGACCCGACCTCCGGACACTTGCACGACCATGGCTCGATCGGCGGGAAGTTGGGCGTGGATGAGTACATGGTCGCCCGGCTGGAGCCCGTGCACCCTCCGCGGCCCCCACCAACTGGCACCTGGGATATCGATGTGGAGCTTGTCGATGGTGGGCAGCACCAGGCGATCCACGGTGCGTTGGATGGGGTCGTCGAGGCTGAGCAGGACACCCGTGTCGGGCAGGGGCCCGGTGACCAGCTGACGGAGCCGATGCTCGTCGCGCACTCCGCCTATGGCGAGCACATCGAGACGGCGTACTCCGGCCCCGGCCAGCGCGGACAGCCGTCGCCGAAGCTCGGCCTCGGATTGCGTCCCCGCCGAGATGACGCCGTCGGTCACCAGCAACACGCGGTCGCGGGTGCCGTTGGACAGCGCATCGAGGGCCGCGCCGAGGTCGGACGCACCCAGGGGCCGGCGTGCATGCAGGGCGGCGACGACCTCGGGGCCCAGTGCCGCCACCGGGCCGTCGAAGATCGGAACCACCTGTTGATCGAAGGCGAGAATCTCGACCCGAGCGGTGGAGACCCGGCGCGACAGGCCGCTGAGCACCCGTCCCAGCGCATCGACGGTGGCGTCGTACTCCAGCGCTCTGGAGGCGGAGGTATCGACCAGCACGGTCAGTCGATCGAACCGTCCGTGCTCTCCAGGGTCTATCCCCGCGAGCGGATCGACACGGGCGACCACCCGCTGCCCGCGACGTACGCCGCTCTGGGTGGGCCGAGCGTGCGCAACCACGAAGTCACGGGCAGGCGTCTGGGCCTCGAGCCGTTGGCGCTCGGTTCGATACCCCGCGCGCCCGGGTTCGGCCACGCGCACGTCGATGTCCAGCGACTCGAGCCACGGCAGGCCGCGCGTGGCAATCCGGTAGGGGCGCGTGGGGTCGACGAGGGCCTGGACGTAGGAGACCTTGATCCGGACGCCTTCGGAGCCGATGGGGTACACGCGGGCCGAGAAGCGATTGCCGGCTTCACGCTCGAGCAGGGCAGGGTCGCGATCTTCGTGGACCATCGCCTCATAGGTCTGACGGGCGTGGAGCCGCTCGACGACCTCGGCTTCGTGCCAACGCTGGTTGCGCTCGATGGCGAAGCGGCTCACCCGAGCCCCGGGTGGGAGCACCAGATCGAACTGACCTTCGGTGGTGCGACCGTGGGGATTGCCGAACGACAGGGTCAGCTCTGTGATCGCCAGGGGGTCTTCGATGACGCCGTGGGCCTCGAACGTGCGCAGCTGCAGCCCGCGACCGTCCGAGCTGGTCAGCGATAGCGGCGAGGCGATGGCAGGAGCCACGCGGGTGGGTGCGACCGAGGTCGCGTGGACGCGGGGAGACAGCGGGGACGGGCTGGGACGGCAGGATGCCGCGACCACCAGCAGCAACCCACTGAGCACGAAGGTGAGCGCAGCGATCGAGTGACGCATGGACGAGGGACCCGACAACCTTGACACGGACCGGGTCCCCGCCGCAGGTCAAAGTGACGAGACGTGGGCGGTGAGACGCGGCGGCGGGACGATGCACCCCGGGGGTGGCCGTCGATCACTTCCGAGGTTTGCATCAGTCCGGTTGCGCGGTGGAGCGCATCAGCACGTCGTGAACCTGTACGCGTGCGGGGGCTTGCAACACGTACGAGACTGCCTCGGCGACGTCCGTGGCTTCGAGCACGGGGTAGCGCCCGTACGTCTGGGCGGCAGCAGCGGGATCGCGGTGATAGACCTGGGCGAACTCGGTGCGGACGAACCCGGGGCTGACCGCGGTGATCCGGATATTGCTGTTGGCATCGCGCAGCTCTTGCCGCAGCCCCTCGGTCAACGCGCGCACGGCATATTTGGTGGCCGAGTAGACGCCGCTGCCGCGGGGGACCCGGTGCGAGGCCATCGAGGACACATGCACTACATGGCCTCGGTCACCGCGTCGGCGCATGTCGGCGACCGCCTCCCTCGTGCACACGCACAGCGCGAGGACGTTGACCTCGAGCATCTCCCGCCAATCGTCGGTCGCGCCGCCCAGCAGCGAAGCATCTCGGCCGAG
>JAHZJA010000182.1 GCA_022601155.1 Deltaproteobacteria bacterium
CACGGGGCGTGTCATCGCGGCGCAAGCGGGGGCGCGTTCGAAAGCCCTTTGTACGAATCTCCGAGCCAGCCGCAGCCCCTGGTGGAGTTCTACTGCTTGGGCTTGCTCCCAAACCACTCGCTGGGATCCCACTCGATGTCGCCATAGCCAGGGAATCCCCAGCCGGCCCCGCCACACGTGCGTACGATCAGTCGATCGCCAGCCCCGAGGCTCAGCGGCGCCCACGGGACGACGGCAGAGGCTCGGTCATCACCGCGACCCTGCACGACGACTTCACTGCCCAGCGGCGGTCCGGCGCGATCGATGCCATGGGGAGGGTTGCTCACCCGGTCGAAGGCCACCCGGGCCTGCAGCGGGCGCTCGGCGACATAGGTTCGCTCCACTCCGTCGCCGCCCGCATGCTTGCCGACGCCGCCGGAGCCTTCGCGAATTCCCCCCTCGATGATGATGCCGTCGACCGCAGGCGGATGTGGCCACGGGCTCGCGATGACCGGTCCGGCCCAGGCAGCCGAGCCCGGATGATTGGGCTGGCCGCCTTCGCCTCCGGGCAGCGCCTCGGTGAGCACGACATCGTCACCGTCGAGCAGCTCGACGACCGCGCCCACCGTGCACGAGCCGGCCCCGACGCGACCGGGCCAGGCATTGGCCAGCGCCCCGAGGACCGCATCGATGGTTCGAGCCATGGCGAAGGCAATGGCGGCAGGATCACAGCCCTCATCGTTGGTCCCGATGAACGTCCGTGGATCGGTCAGCAACGACAGCCGCTTGGACCAGCCCGCCCCCGGCTGCTCCCCGAGGGCACTCCCGAGCGCGAGCACGCACGCGGTCGTCGCTCGCGCTTCGCTCAGCCCAAAGCGGTGGGCCTGGTCGGGAGGGTCGCTGTCGCGCAGATCGATGCAGTAGCCACCGTTGCCGTCGTCGGTGATCCGCACCCGCACGCCGATGCGACCCTCGGGGCACAGAAGATCGTCGGAGAACGAGACCCCGCCGCGGCCCACCCGAGGCCAGGGGGATGTCGGCTCCGCCGGCTCGAGCGAAGGCAGCCGATCGCGAAGGGCACGAAAGTCCATGGGCAGCGGGGGAGGCTACTCTTGCTGTGGCACGCGTGTCGACACGGCCTGCGTCGAGCGGGAGCTGGTCGGCTCCTCGGGCAAGCCGGTCGCGCAGTAGATCGACAGCGCCTTGGACTTGCCCTTGACCATCACGGGCTTGCGGGGCTCGACGAGGACCTCGTCTTGAACCGCGCGCATCGTGTACTCGCTGATCACGACCTCGCCGGCCTTGGCCACGCTGCACAGCCGCGAGGCGATGTTCACGGGATCGCCGATGACCGTGTACTGGAGGGTGCGCGAGGAGCCGATGGCGCCCGCGATCACCTCACCGGTGTTGATGCCGACCCCGATGTCGATCGCCTCTTGGCCGTTGGTGGCGCGCATGCGGTTGAACTCCTCGAGCGCACGCTGCATCTCGAGGCCGCAGCGGACCGCGCGGAGGGGCGCGTCGGGGAGTGAGACGGGGGCCCCGAACAGGCCGATCACCTCGTCGCCCACATACTTGTCCAGCGTGCCGCCGTGCCGGAACAACACGTCGACCATCATCTCGAAGTACTCGTTGAGGGTCTTGACCATCACCTCGGGCGGAGTCCGCTCGCTCATCGAGGTGAAGCCGCGGATGTCCGCGAACAACATCGTCACCACGCGCTTGGTGCCGCCCTGGTCGAGCTGGAGGGCCCCGCTGACGATCTGCTCGACGAGGTTGGGCGACAGCAGCCGCTGGAACTCGGCCCGGGTGGCGGCCTCGCGCTCGATCTTCATCGCCAGGCGCTGGTTCTCGATGGCGATCGCGGCCTGGGTGGCGATGCCCTGGAACAGCTGGAGGTCTTTTTCGGTGAAGGCACCACTGGTGAGCGTCGAGTCCATGTGCATGGCGCCCACCAGTCGGTCTCCGTACAGCAGCGGCACACACATCGTGGAGCGGATGCCCTGCATGATGATGCTCTTGGCGGCCTTGAAGCGCTCGTCGAGCATTGCGTCCGAGCTGAGCACGGCCTTCTTGTTGTTCTTGACCTCTTCGAGGATGCTGCTCGACAGCTTGATCGACTCGTTTTCCCGCTTGGTTCGCAGATAGTGCGGCTCGAGGTTGCCCTCCTCGTTGAGCAGCAAGATCACCGCGCGATCGGCCTTGATGATGGCGAACGTCTCGTCGACGATCTGCTGGAGCAGCGCGTCGAGGTCGGACTCGATCGACAGCTTCTGCGACAGCTCGTGGGCGATGCGGAGCTTCTCGTAGTCGATGCGCAGCGCCTCCTCGTCGTCCATCTCGCTCACGGGCAAGAACCGCGCGCTGGCGTCGAGCCGGCTGCGGACCTGGCTCTGCACCAGGCTGCCCTCGGCCATCGTCACGTTACGGAGGCGGTCGCGACGGGAGTGCTGCCCTTCCTCTTCGTCCTCGAAGCGCAGGACGGTGTTGCCCAGGGTGATCTGATCACCGGTGGCGAGGATCTTCTCGCTGACCCGATCGCCGTTGACATAGCTGCCGTTGAGGCTGCCGATGTCGCGGAGGACGTAGTTGCCGTTGGGCGCCCGCGTGATCCGGCAGTGCTCCTTCGATACGATGCGGTCCAGGACCTGCACCGTGTTGTCCGGATGCCGGCCGACCGTGTTGAAGGCGGCGAGGGGGTAGTCAGGCGGCCCCTCTCCGGTAACCAGGATCAGCCTTGCGTTCATCGCAATGAGTCGCCGAAAACCCATCCTAGGCGACCCACCACGTCCGATCAACACGGCGCACGGAAGCGTGCGGAGCATCACGGACAGACGCGGGGTCCCATGTCGGGTCGCGCTCCCGGCGGCTCGGCGAGGAGTTGGCGATGCCCGCCGGTCGCGCGGCCGCGGGCCCGGGACCGAACCGCGGCGGTCAATGCCGGATCAGAACTGCCGAGGCGCCCGTGGGGCGACCAATACGGACTCAGGGGAGCACGAGGACGTGCTCGATCTCGTAGACCTTCTCGATCCGCTTGAACACGTCGAACGGCCACTCGAACCACCCGGAGTAGACCACGCCCAGCCGGACTTCCTTGCCCTTGATCTCGATCCAGGTCTCGAGCTTGGGATCATAGATGCCCGAGGCGCTGATCTTGCGCTGCATCTTGGTGCGGAGCGCCTCCAGCTTCTCCTCGTCCTCGGTGTACAGCCGTGCACGACCCGCGAGTTCCGATCCGGTCTCCTCCAGCACCCGGTACGCGTCTTGCCGCTGGAGGTACAGCGGGAAGTACTGGACCGCCGCATACACCAGCGCCGTCAACAACAACACCAGCGTGACGCTCACGAAGTTGATGCGGCGGGGCTTGCTGTACTTGATGGGCGTCGCCATGGAGCCGATGACCACGAGTGGGACGGGTAGCGGTCCGTACCGCATTGCCGCCAAAACCGCTCGCGCACAGGGACAATAGCAGTCCTGCACGGCATTTCACGGCGTGTGTCCCGATGGAGGTTTGCGGGCGTCACCGCTATCATCGCCCGCGAACCGAACGTTTCCGTGGACCATCTGCCTGCATACGTGGCTCTCGAGCGCTGGGCCGCGACGCGCCGTGTGGTCGTGGTGGCCCCGACCGATTCCGAGGGCCCCCGCCGGCTGCAACAGGCGGGTGCGCGAGGAGTCATCGTGGTCGGCGGCGACTCGCCCGTGGTCGCAGGCATCGAGCACTACGACGGCGTGCCCGCGCTGCCGGTCGGTGACGCAACCATCGACATGGTGCTCTGCCTGGAGGCGTATCCAACGCTACTGGCAGACGACCGCCGCGCGTTGTTGCGCGAGGCGTACCGCGTGCTTCGTCCGGGGGGGTTGTTCGCGGCGTGGATTCGACATCCGCCGCAGCCCGACGACAGCGTGGACTTCTGGACGCTCGAAGAGGAGCTGGGCACCGTCTACGAGCGAACGTACATGCTCGCGCAGATGCCCTGGCACGGCTACTCGCTGGCGCCCGTGCTCGACGAGGAGCCCGACGGGCAGGCGCCCGCGCTGACCCTGGACGAGGGGTTGTTGCGCGAGGCCCCCGAGGCTTCGCACTACCTGGCGGTGGCGTTTCGGCAGCGGCCCTCGGCCAAGCTCGTGGAGCGGCTGACCGCCGAGTGCCTGTTGGTCCCCACGCCGCAGCCGGAGGCAGAGCCCACCCTGGCGCCTTCGGTCGCCGAGCCCAGTGAAGTGGTCGTGCTGCGCGAGACCGTGGCCCAGGCGCGGGTGCGGGAAGAGACGCTCGCGCGTCAGCTTGCTTCTCTTCAGGCCGAGGTCGCCGATGCCGAGGGGCGGGTGCAGCAGTCGGAGCGACAGCTGCAGTCGACGCGCGAGCTGGTCGAGCAGGAGCAGGCGCGGGCACGAGCGTTGGAGGACAGCCTCGCCCAGCGCGTGCAGGAGCTACAGGCCCGTGTCGACGATGCGCAGGCACGAGCCAAGACCGGAGATGCCGAGCTCGAGCGCAAGCTGGCCCAGCTGCGGGAACAGTCGGCGCGGGCTCAAGCGCGCGCCGAGACCATGGAGGCGGTCCTCGCCGAGACACGCAGCGATGATCTGCCCGGTCAGCTGATCGCGCTGCGGGAGCAGGCGGAGCGGGCCAAGGGGCGGGCGGAAGTCCTCGAGACGACGCTGCAGGAGCGTACCGAGCACATCCAGGGGCTGGAGTCGCGGCTTCGGGAGCAGTCCGAGCAGGAGCAGGTTCGGCTCGAGGGGCTGGAGTCGCGGCTGCGCGAGCAGACCGGGCATGTGCAAGCCAAGCTCGATGGGCTGGAGTCCACGCTCGCCGAGCGTGTGCAGCAAGTGCACGCGCTGGAGTCCGCGGCCGAGCGGCGGGCGGAGCAAGTCCAGACGTTGGAGTCGGTGGTCCAGCAGCGGGCGGAGCAAGTTCGGGCGCTGGAGGAGGCGACGCAGCAGCACGCGCAGCAGATGCAGGCGCTGGAAGGGGCGCTCGAGCGTCGCGATGACCACCTGCAGAAGCTCGAAGGCGCAGCCCAGCAACGGGACGAGCAGCTGCAGGTCCTCGAGGGGGCGGTCCAGCAACGAGACGAGCAGCTGCAGGTCCTCGAGGGGGCGGTCCAGCGCCGCGACGAGCAGCTGCAGGAGCTGGAGAGCGTGGTCCAGCAGCGCGACGAACAGCTGCAGGAACTGGAGGGCGCGGCCCAACAGCGCGCGGGACAAGTGCAGACGCTGGAGTCGACCGTCCAGCAGCGCGCGGGGCAGATGCAGACGCTGGAGTCGGCGGCACAGCAGCGCGCCCGGCAGGTGGAGACGCTGGAGTCGGCGCTACAGCAGCGCACGCAGCAGGTGGAGACGCTGGAGTCGGAAGCGCAGCAGCGCACGCAGCAGGTGGAGACGCTGGAGTCGGAAGCGCAGCAGCGTGCCCGGCAGGTGGAGACACTGGAGTCGGAAGCGCAGCAGCGTGCCCAGCAGGTGGAGACGTTGGAGTCTGCGCTGCAGGAGCATGTCGAGCAGGTGCTGATGCTGGAGTCGGCGCTGCAGGAGCGCACCGGACAGCTCCAGACGCTGGAGACGACGCTCGAGCAGCGCACCGAGCAGGCGCAGACTCTGGAGGCCGCAGTCGAGCAACGGGTGGCGCAAGTCGAGGCACTGGAGGCCGCAGCCACCGAGCAAGCGGCACGGACCGCGATGCTCGACGCGGCACTCGAAGAGGCACGCCGAGAGGATCTGGGGACGCAGCTCGAGACGCTACGGACCCAGCTCGAGAGCCGCGAGACCGCGCACGACGAGACGGAGGCAGCGCGGCTGGTGCTCGAGGAGCAGCTGCGGACCAAGACCACCGACCTCACCGTACTGACGGGCTCCGTTCGTGATCTCGAGCAGTCGCTGGCGCGGATGACCGAGCGTGTCGAAGCTCGCTCCCGCGAGCTGGAGACTCAGCAGCAGGCGTTGGTCGAGCGAGAGCGACGCTACGACACGCTGTCGCAAGAGCGCGACGGGCTGACCCACCAAATCGAGGTGGCGATTGCCGAGCGCGAAGGGGCGCGGCAGCTGGCGGCGCGGGTGGAGGCCGAGCTCGAACAAAGCCGCCGCAGGGGCGCCGAGCAGCAAGAGGGGCTCACCGCCAAGTCGCAAGAGGCTTCGCGGTTGAGCGGTGAACTCCAGGTGCTGCGCGAGCGGCTGCAGCACCAAGAGGCGATGCTCGACCAGACCCGCAGCCGCGCCGAAGAACTCTCGGCGACGGCGGCCAAGGGCAGCGAGCAGGGGCGGATGTTGGCCGAGGTGGCCCGCGATCGCGACCATCTGCGCGAAGAGCTGACGCGCCGCGCGACCGAGATCCAGAGCCTCGAAGAGCGTCTGTGGGAGGCGCGCGAGGAGCTCCAGAAGGAGCGGCTGGACGCCGTCCGCACCGGCGGCGAGCTGGAGCGGCTTCGCGAGCAGGGGGAGCGAGCCCGTGAGGCCGAGCAGGCCCGCAACCGGGAGCTCGAGCAGCTCAGCGCGGAGCTTCGGACCCTGGAAGTCGAGCGCACCACGGCGCAGGGGCAGCTGCGCAGCCGGGACGAGGAGATCGCCCGGATGCGTTCGGATCTCGAAGCGATGTCGACCGAGTCGTCGGATGTCGCGGCGCTTCGCGAGGACCTGCAGGCGCGCAGCCGGGAGCTGGGCCAGCGCACCGAGCAGCTGCTGCAGGCACAAGCTCGCGAGCAAGAGGCCCTGGCCCACAACAAGCGCCGCGAGACTCAGCTGTCCGAGGCGGGGACCGAGCTCGAGCGCGTTCGCCGAACCATGGAGGAGACCTCGGGGGTCTCGGCTGGGCTTCAGAACGAGCTGTACGTCAAGACGCTGGAGGCGGAGCAGCTGGCCGCCGCGGTGGCCAACCTCCAGCACCAGGCCGAAGAGCTCCGCGGCTCGATGCGCGAGACCGAGGAAAACTCGGCGGCGCTGCAGCGTCGGCTCGAGGTGGAGGCCTCCGAGCAAGAGGCGATTCGTCGTCGGCTGCGGGCTCGCGAACAAGAGCTCGAAGACGTGGTCTCGGCCAACGAGAACAGCGGCGTCGAGCTGTACAAGCTGCGACGAGAGCTGGAGGCCGCGGCCCAGGCCAACGAGCAGCTCGAAGATGCGCTGCGGCTGCGGCCCGACGTGGAAGACGGGCCCACGCTGCTGCAGGAGCAGATGTGGCCCGAGGAGGCGATCGCCGAGCTCCGTCGGCTCAAGGGGTTGGTGGCGGAGCGGACCCGCCAACACTCCGAGCAATTGGCGCGGGTGGCCGTGCTGGCGGGCGTTGCCGATGGATCGACCGATGCCCAGCATCAGCGCGACAAGCTGCTGGAGCTCGAGGTCGCGGTGCGGGCCGAGGAGCAAGAGCACGTGCTCGGCCTGCTGGAGAGCGCCGAGCAGAAGATCTGGGAGATGACCGACGCCTCCGACCGCAATGCCGCCCGGCTGGCTGCGGGCCTGGCTCAGCTGGAGAAGCACAAGGAACAGATCGACGAGCTGCGTGACGAGCTGGAGGTCAACCGCAACCTGCTGGCCGCGTCGCAGGCACGGGCGCTCGAGCAGGAGCGACTGCTGGCCAGCGAGCGGGCCAAGCTCGCGCGGGCGGGGATCGGCCCCGATGGCATGGCGCCGTTTCGCGGTGATCCGGGCAAGGAAGTCGACGAGCTGTTCGCGGAGCTCGAGGCGGGCATGCCCAACCCCACGCTCGTCGACCTGGAGCCGCGCGCCGATGATGACGATGCGGGGACCGAGCCCGGCGCGCCGCGAATTCCGGTGACCGACCACACAGGCAGCTTTGGAAGCCCGGCCGCGGCCCGATCGAATGCGCGGGTGGTCGTGGAGGCCCTCGACGATGAAGGTGACTGGCCCGAGCCGCCGGCACAGCTCGAAGAGGTGCCCCACGGACCCGAGGACCAGACCGCACCTGTCTCCATCCGCCGTGAACCCGAGGAATCCACGCCGCCTCGCGTCAGCCTGATTCAGGGCGGCGCAGATGGCGCGGATCCAGGGACTCGGTCGGGCGAGAGCTGAACCCGCTGCTTTTTGCGCTCGTCGCCGGGCCGCGGTTCGATCGCGCAAGGACCCTTGACGACCCTGAGCCTTCGGCCTAGGTTCCCCTCCCCGGAAAAGCCGGTGCCACGCGAGAGTGGCGAAATTGGTAGACGCGCACGGTTCAGGTCCGTGTGTCTTCGGACATGGGGGTTCGATTCCCTCCTCTCGCACCACGAAAAAGCCCCTCCTTTGCGAGGGGCTTTTTCGTACGCGGAGGCGAGCGTCGCTCAGGCGTTGTCGATGCGGTCGACCTCGATGGCCGGGCCGCTCATCTGGATGCCGAAGCCACCCTCCGCGACTTTCCCGTGAACGACCACGCGATCTCCCGCGTTGACCTTGTCCGCGCCCTGTAGACGGAACGTGGCGCCATCGTCGGTGTGCAGCTCGTAGAAGCCGCCCTCGAGTGCGTTGTGTTGGATGGTGCCGGTGAACTTGGCCATGGCGCGGAGCATAGCGCAGCACGCCGGAGGCCTGACCGCGGCGATGGTCGGGCGACTTGCTACCCTTGGGCGGCATGCGAGCTGGTCGCGCCCGGCACGGGTTGTTGATGGGGTGGCTGCTCGTGGGCTGCGGCCCCGAGTCGGAGGCGCTGCCAGGCGCCGCGCCGCCCGCCGTGCCGCAACCCGAGGCGGTGGCGCCGGTGGCGTTGCCCAGCTGGGGTGGCGTGCCGTGGCCTCCGGCCGACCCGGCGCTGGCGGCCGGGCTGCGTGCGGCCGAGCTCGATCGCGATCCCTCGGCGCCCGCGATCGACGATGCGTGGAACCACAGTGATCCACGCTGGCGAGCGCGTGGTGCCTGGACCCTGGCGCGCATCGGTGGCCCGATCGCCCGCGATCGGATCTCGGGGTGGTTGGCCGACGGTCGGGTGGCACTGGATGCACCCACGCTCGGCGCGGTCGCACTGCTCGACGCGCCGGGAGCCGGAGACGAGTCGCGCGACGAGGCATGGGACGTGCTCGAAGATCGCCTGTGGACACGCTATGCGGTCACCGAAGATGCGGCGCAGGCCGATGCGTTGTTGCTGGCGGTGGCGCGTGTGGGCGGGGCCCGGTC
>JAHZJA010000183.1 GCA_022601155.1 Deltaproteobacteria bacterium
CCTACGCGGAGCGCTTCATCGGCTCCGTCAGGCGCGAGTGCCTCTCGAAGGTCATCCCACTGGGCGACCGTCATCTACGGCACATCCTCAAGCAGTACATCGACCACTACCATGTCGAGCGGCCGCATCAGGGCCTCGACAACCGACTGCTCCGACCCGAGCTTGCGGCCAACGACACCGGACCTGTCCGACGCCGGGAGCGACTCGGCGGCGTCCTCAACTTCTACTCCCGAGCCGCATGAGCCGTGCACTCCCCGTCCCAATACCCCTCGGTTCCGCGCGACGTCGTCCAGCTGAAGCCGCGCCAATCCCCCGCCATCATGCCGAGCCTCCGCTGCTGGAAAATGGGACATCACGGGGGAACGACACCTTCGCCGTGTCCTCTCGGAGTATATCGCTCACTATCACACCGAACGTCCGCACCAAGGAGTGGGCAACCGTCTGCTCGAGCCTGTGGTCGCCGCCAACTGTTCCGGCCCCATCAAGTGTACCGAGCGCCTGGGCGGTGTATTGAAGTTCTACTCCCGGGCCGCATGACCATGCTCCAGGGCGTCCCAGAACCCTCGTGTCGGGTCGGAGCTGGCCAACGCGAGTCCCTCTCAACCCGGCGGAATCACGCATATTCGGCTCGACTGGAAAGAGGGACAGGGCGGGGGCAGGACGGGTTCGCCGAACGGGTACTATTGACCAAGTGCAGCCTGGAGCGTTGCGCGGAGCCTCCCGAGGTGAGTCCGATTGGCTTCCTGTTCGGCGGAAGCGACGTCGTGGGACAACATGCGGAGTCGATTCCTAGCCGCAGGCCTGTTCCGACGTCGCAGCTCTTGGTCACCGATGAGATACGTCAGTCGCCCCTGCAGGTAGGGCTCGTCTCGATTGGAGATTGAGCCCTTTTTCATGGTCCCCAGCCTGTGCAGGTCGAACTCCCAGTCCCGCAGGTCTTTGGACGAGCAACTTCGACTCGAGAGGCAGGCATCGACATACTCATCGGCCTGGTCGTAGGTCTCGCGGCGGGCCTCGTTCGTCAGAGCCTCGACCTTATTGAGCAGCACCTTCTGCTCGGTCTTGTCACCGATGAAGGTTGCCGAGAGCGCCACAGTCTTCAAGGCGAGGATCCGGTGGCCGGGTTGGTGTACCGAAAGCTCGATCGCTCGCTGCACGTGTGCGAGGCCCCTCTCGTCGTCACCGAGCATGAGGTGTACGCTCGCAGCCGCTACGTGGAGCTCGGGCTCATCGGGAATCGGGAAATCAGTGAACTGCGGAGCAACGCGTTCGACCATCGCAACGATCCGCATCTCGTCGGCGGGTGTTCGGGAATGATCGAAGGACAAGCGGACGAGGTTGACTAGCGAAGCGTCCACCAAGTCATACCCCCGGCCCCACCCCTTAGCACTGTTGCTCGGTGTGAAGTCAGCGGTCAGACGATCGAGCCACGCGATCCGGTTTGCCTTGCGAGTCGGTTCGCGGTCGACGTCCTTGCGCTGCACGCCTTGGTTCAGTACGCGATGGTGCTCTAGAACCCGATCGGTCTCCTTCTCTACGTTAGCTTCGTCCCGACTCGGGAATGCCGCGTCGATCAGCCCACGACAGCGACCTGGAGCAGCACACGCCTGGCGCAACACGGTCAGCGCCAAAGTGAGTTCGCTGGCGTGATCGACGGCCTGAAGGGCACGACGGTACGCGAGGGGGCGCTTCGTGATGTGCTTCTGCAGCCCCTTGTAGGGAGCCTCGGCCGTCTTGCGCTCACTCCGAGCCGGCTCGACGCCCACACCATCGACCATGAAGGTTGCCTCGGGCTCGAACTTCAACGCCACCTTGCCCGGGCTCCGCATGTTGGTTGATAAACGGATGATTGGCCAGCTGATGGGTTCTGCGGGCCAATCGTCGGCCAGCGTGGAGTAGGCGCTGTCCGGGTCAGAGAGCAGTTGCCGCTTGACCTCGTCGGGATGATCGGGCGCATCGGCGGGCAACGCCCGGTCGCCCTGAATTAGTGCCGCGAACTCGGAGTCGGCCAAGACAAGCGCCTCGCCGATGAGAGTGTCTCGAACGGCGAGGTCCTGGAACACCACGTTACCCTGCGCAGTGCGGTCGATCGAGACCTGTACACGCTCCGGCAACCCATCCTCTGCCATGCGGACGGCCTCGAAGAGTTCTACGGGCAGAATTCCAATGTCCATCCGATGGGAGGGGTGGCGGACGTGAAGCTGGTCGGCGGAATAGCTGAGCTGGTCGGCAGTGAAGGTCGCTTTCGTAGTCAGCTTCGCCGACAGCCCACCTATCTTCGCACCGCGCATTGTCACTCGACCGCGACTGGCTCGCGACTTACCCCTCCATGCCTTCGTCGACGAGAGGAGTGGGCTGGCATCGGCCAAGCTCGGGAGAACGAGGAGAGTAGCTAGCAGCGTGGCGAGAAGCCTGATCGGCGTGTTGGGCATGGGGCGCTCCGTTGGGGTGCTAAGATGACGACGAAACGAATGCGGGCTAGGAGAATCGAAGCTCGCGGAATCGATGGAGGTGGCGAGCGAACATCGAGTGGCACGCGTGAAGGGAACTGGAGAGCCCCGTAGGATCGCTCCGTGCGAATTCGACGAGGTCAGTTGGCAGGAGGCGCTCCACCGCCGACGCCAGCGCCTCCGGGAGCATGCGTGTCGAGAGGAATGGCTCGGTTGCCGCGAAGCTCTCGGGCGCGAGCTGGGGGAAGCGACGAGTATTGTCGGTGAGCAGCGTGGTCCAGCTACCGGGCTCGTCGTCGACCTGCAGGGCCAGATGACCACGGAGGTCGGATGGCATGTCGCTGGCGTCCCTCGAGGTGACTACCAACATTCGGTCTGGCTTGAGCGCCTTGGCGTAGCCGAACTCGACCCAGGCGTTGAGGTTGTCGCGGCGTAGGTCGACGATGAACGCGTCGGCTCGCTCGATCTTGCGGACGACGTTCGCCCACAGCTCGGGCTCGTCCTGCTCGTCGTCGGCCCGCAGAACCTCGACATACCAAGGATCGCTCTCGAACACGCTTCGGGCGCCTCGTAGAAGGTCATCGGCCTCGAAAGGACCGATGACCATGATCTGCCCGTGCCTCCGGTGACACGGCTCGGGGAGCTCGGTAGTAGAGGCCCAGCACGAGAGCAACGCATCGCCCAGATCGGCCGGGCGCTGCAGGGACACGGAACTAGCCGCCGTGATCGTGGAAACGAGCAGCAACGCCTGGTGGTAGGAAACCCCCTCGGTCTTGCACCGCTCGGCCAGCGCCTCGACTGTGGGTGAGGCGGAATTAAGGAGCAGGACCCGTGCGCTGGAGACCCTGCGCAGATCTCTCGCCGCTTCGACCAAGGAGGAGCACCGTCCCACCCCCCCATCGGTCTCCAGGGTTCCGAGCAGGCTCGTGGTACGGAAGCGGGCGACCTTGACGAAGATCCTCAGCCTCGACAGCTTGGCCTCCAGCGCCTGGGCAAGACGCCAGGTGCCCCGGTCGTCGGGCAGGACTCGGGCCTCGGTGGCCGAGCGGGAGGAGCTCACACTGCAGCCAAGGGCGACCAGGGTGCCGCACACGACCGTGGCCGCACGCTCGCTGGGTAGCCGGATAGCGATCGCGCTGGTGTTCACCTCCGCCAACTCGCGCCACATCGGTTCTGCGAGGAGTGAGCTTCCGTGGATGATCTGGATCGCCGTTCCGCGGGTTGCGACTTCGTGAAGCGCTATGGAACCCGAGTGGATTTCCACCACTGCATGTGTGCGGAGCGGGTGAGCTGCGGGAAGCTCCTCCAGCCATGTCCACCACGAGTCACCATGGCCCTCCTGCAGTCGCGGCAGAAGTCGCAGCAGTCCGGGATCCTCGAGAGCCTGCTCCAGACAGGTACGGACCCGAGCCATGAGCTGGTTCTTGTCAACCCCCATTGCTATCCCCTGGCGCGTGGCGGCAGGTAGCACCTGGTTGGAGGCGACTATGGCGAATAGCCACGTCGGCGGACCCTTCCCGCCGAAGAGCGAGGGAAGCTCCATCCTCCCAAGCGCGGCTCCGTTTTGGAGCACGCTCATCATTCCCCCTTGCGGCTCGGGGCGAGCGAGGCCGCAGATCACCGCGGAGAACTCGGGCGGCTTGCCTCCGTGGTGGTGGATCCACGCTGCGTGCCGGACATCGAACAGCCGTTCGATGTGGTGGCGAGACGCATCGGTACCGACCGCGAACAGACCCGCGCAGCGGCTGGTCGGCTGCTCCTCCACGAGGATGGCACTCGAAACGGCGGGGAACAGCCTCGACAGTTGGCGCCGCAGCCGATCGGGCGAGGGAGAGG
>JAHZJA010000184.1 GCA_022601155.1 Deltaproteobacteria bacterium
ATTTGCAACGCGTTTGGGGCGATAGGTGGTGAACCGCTGCAGCGCAACCGCCCGACATCAGGGACAGGTCTGGATCGTCGGGGGGAATCGACAAGAGAACGAACAATGGTCGTTTCTCGCCGATGTCTCGTTGCTTGCCGTCCTTCCCCCTCGGCGCCGGGCCGGCTCACCGCATCGACATGTTGCGGACCTGACCGTCGGCCGAGACCACGATCCCACCCAACGCCGCGAAGATCTCATCGGCATAGAAGTCGTGCCCCGCATCGGAAAAGTGCAGCGGATCGACCAGCAGGTCGTCGAGGGGACCGTCGAGCATCGTCGACGGCTCGAGCACATCGACCACGACGACCTCGTCTTCGGGCAGCGTCATCGATCGCGCACCCGCCAGCAGGTTGTAGATCGTGCCGGCGGGCAGCAGCGACACCAGGTCCCAGGGCGGGATGCTCGATTGGCTGTAGTCGACGTACAAGGTGAACACCACGTCGGCTTCCGGACGCACCGTGTGGATTTCGTCGGCGATCGTCCGGACGTTGTCGACGACTTCGACGAGCAGGGCTTGGGCATCGGCGAGTACCTGCGCGATGTTGCCGAGGTCGGCACCCGCCGCCAGGTTCAGGAAGTCGTTGCCGCCCACGGAGATCAACACCATATCGGCGCTCGCAAGGTTGGGCTCGACGTTCGTTGTCCAGTACACACTGCCGGGGACCCACTGACTGGACGTCGATCCACTCACCGCAGTGTTTTGTACCGTGGTATCGACCAGAGGCGAGAGCCGATCGGCGAGGCGCTGTGGGAAGGTTGGCTGCGCCCCCTCCACCGGAAGGCTGTCTCCGATCGCGAGGATGTTGACGGGCATGCCCGCTTCGACAGCGGCCCATAGGTTGCGCGGGCAATTTCGCTGAGCACAGCCTCCGGCCGCAACGTCCGGCGTCGCAACCATGTACGTGGCACCGGGCGTGCCGCCGAACCCGAAGCGTCCGTCGGCGCAGGTCGTCGTTTGTTGGACCAGCCCAGTGCCATCCAGCAGCCGCACATCGAAGTTGCCCACGCCCTCGTCGACACGCGGATCGAAGGCTGCGATGTAGGTCGACTCGTCGCTCGCGTCAGTGTCCTCCCAGACACGACCGCCTATCGTGGTGTCGGGCAGTTCACAGGCTGTGGGTCCGCCGGTCGAGCTGTCCTCGTCGGTGCCCGTGTCGTCCGGGTCGATACCGGTGTCGACACCCCTTGTTGAGCCTCCCGTGTCTTCGGGGCCGCTTGATTCGCCCGTCGACGAGGTTTGCTCGGCTTCGCTGGTCGACCCGTCGGCGGTTCCGCTCGCATCGTCTCCGCACCCCGAAATTAGGAATGAAAAAACGACCAGACCCAACATCTGATGCGCCACGTCCCTAGACTGCCACAGGACGGCGCCTGTCGCCACGCGGCGCGGGCAAGGCCGGCTGCGGCAGCGACCTGGGGCACTACAGCCGTATGTCTCGCCGATCTCATGACCCGGTCGGTGCCGATCTTGGCTGCCACTAGACCTCTTGCCGCGTCTTGGTGAGTGGTTCGCATCCGACGTGTTCGCGGGCCTTGTCGGAGGTGAAACACCAGGAAAAGCGGTGGCGCTCCCGGTTCATCCGGCGGCTCCACTCGTAGACCTGCGGGTGTAGTTCGTTGATCGATCTGAACCGCCGTCGTCCCATGCACAGGCGGTTGTCGGACGCCATCTCGCGGATCAACGCGATCGTCGGGGGCCGATCCTCGGTCTGTTGTGGGTGCGGGTCGTGCGACGCCAGTGGAGCCGAAACGCATCGCGGTGCTACGGAGGAGAGTCTCGGGCTTGATCGCCCGGAGGGTGGTGCCCCGTGTGCGAGTGCAGCGGGCGAGGCCGAGCAGTGGCCAACGGTCCGCGAGCCTCGAGGGGGGACGCTTGCTCCCGCGCTCAAGGATCACGAGCTGATGGCGGAGAAAGGCGTTGTCGGCAATGAGCTCCCGTTGCGTTCGGGTCATGTCCGCAAGGGTGCCGGCAAGGCGAGGGGGCCGGAGGGTCTCGCGACTCGTGCGAGGAGTCGAGTGGCGGTCCCGCGGAAGTTGCTCCGGAGCCGGGTCATGGTCGGCTCATGCCACGCGTTGGTGGCGGCGTCGTCAACGTTGCTCGCAACTGGCCGAGGTCATTCGCGGATGAACCAAGTCGCCAGCAAGGGGTAAGCGCAGGTGGGGGAACTGCCGAGGGGTGCCAGTGCGCAGTTGAGACGCATTCGCTGCCGAATGTCATGGGCCGCAGCAGCGATGGCGGCGATGGCGATGGCCTCCGGAAGGGGAAGCATGACGAGACAGCATACGGCTTGATCAACCATGCATCCCGCCGGGGGGGTGTGTGACCTTCATTACGCATGTGAGCCAACATCGACGCATTTTTCGATGAACCTTTGGGGGCCGCCCGCCAATTGCCCAAGCATGATCATCCAAAGTTGCATGCAGCGATGGGCGGCGGCGTCCCCGATCGGAGTCGTCATCGTCGGGCTGGGGCTCGGGCTCGGGGGGTGCCAGGCGCAGGGCGGTGACGAGCCCTCTGACGACAGTGGCGAACGTGCGTCCGGATACGGACAATCCACGGATCCGGGCTGGCGCGGCGCGTCGTACGTCTCGCGCGTCGACTACGACTTCGGCGACGAAGCGCTGTCGTTGCCCGACTCGCTCAACGATGTCGAGTTTCGGGGCTCCGTGTTCTACCCCGACGGGTTCGGCGACGACGGGCCGTCGCCGCTCATCGTGATCCTCCACGGGCGCCACCCAATCAGCTTCCAGGGCGACGTGGCGGGCTTCGACTGGCCTCCGCCAGCCGGCTTCGAGGCGCTGCCCAACCACCTGGGACACGAGCGGCTGGCCCAGCACCTGGCCAGCCGTGGCTTCGTGGTCGCCACGATCAGCGGCAACGGTATCGCGGCGTCCGATTTCGGCCCCACCGGCTATCGCGGCCAGGTGTTGCGGACACGATTGATTCAGGAGCACCTGGGGCTGCTGGCCGACGCCAACGAGGATGCCTCGCTCGCGCCGTTCGACGGCGAGCTGACCGGTCGGATCGACCTCGAACACATCGGCTTGCTGGGCCACTCGCGGGGGGCCGAGGCGGCCCTCATCAACGCGGTGATCAACAACGGTGACGCGGGGGTGCAACTGGGCGCCGGCCTCGGGTCCGACCCGTTCGCCGGGGCCGGGGACGACTTGCCGCAGTTCGATATCGACGCGGTGTTCGCCGTGGCGCCGTCGACGATCACCTCGATCAACGTCAACGACACGCCGATGGCCGTGATGATCTCCTACGCGGACGGCGATGCGGGCTTGGGTGGTGTGCGGCACTACGAGGCGTCGCTGTACAATCGGATCTACACCGGCTCGGGCCCCGCCGACACCGCTCCCAAGCACCTCATCTTCGCGATGGGGGCCAACCACAACTTCTTCAACGAGAACTGGATCCCGTTCCGTTTCCCGGTCGCCACCGGCGACGATATCGTGTCCGGAGGCAATGCGCGCCAGGACTGCCACGTCGATGGGAGTCCCGGCAACTATCTGTCGGGTCGCCTGTCTGCGGACCAGCAGTTGGATATGCTCGATGCGTACGCGACCGCGTTCTTCGAGACCTACCTCGAGGGATCGACCGCGCATCTGCCCGTGCTCACGGGCACGGACCTTCGCCCGTTCATGTCCACGGGTCTTGTGCCCGAGGACGTCATCGTCACCTACCAGGCGCCCGATGACGTTGCCCAGCGGCTGGACATCAACCGGTTCGACTCGTTTTCCCATGCGAATTTCTCGACGGGGTTCGGGACCCCGGTCGTGCTCGAGAACATCGATTTCAGCTTCCTGGCGGGGGGTCCTCAGATCCTCAGCAACGACCAAAATGGCGGGCAAAACAGCCCCTTCATCCTGCTGTCGAACGTCGATGGTGGAGACATCGACCGGCGCCTCGAGCCCCACTCGCGGGGCTTCGGATCGTTCGGAATGGGGGCGCTGCGTGTGATGACCTCGTCCGAGCAGCCCGGCCAGATCGTGCACACGACGGGGGGCCCGACCGATGTCTCCGGCTTCGACGCGGTCCAGTTCCGCCTGGGCGTGCACTTCGAGAACGAGGTGTCGTCGGTCGAGGACAGCGAGGCCATCTGCGAGCGTCGCTTCGAGCGCAAGCTGCTGCGCTGGCAGAACTTCGGACTCGATGCGGGATTGTTGCCCGATGTCGAGACCGGGGTTCGCATCGTCGATGGTGCGGGGAACGAGCAGACGATCGACGCCATCGACTTCTCCGCGGCGCTGTTCGTTCCGCCCGGAGAGCCGGGGACGGCCCGGCTCATCATGAACCAGGTCCGGATCCCGCTCGACGCCTTCGATGCCATCGACCTGACCGGTGTCACCGAGATCACCTTGGAATTCGGCCCCGACGCCGATGTCCAGGTCTCCGACCTCGCGCTGGTCTCGTCTCCCGGCGCACCGTAGGGCGGGCCACCCCCGCGGCGACGGCTACTGGCAGTCGTCGCACATTCCCTGCACAGCAGCGGTTCAGGACATGGCGTGGGAATGGCGTTGCATTTGCGCACCCCGGGTTTCAGGCTCACTCGGGACGTCGCGGCACACGGTGCAGGACCGCGATCGGTTGTACTGGAGCCGATGAACACG
>JAHZJA010000185.1 GCA_022601155.1 Deltaproteobacteria bacterium
CGAGCGGCGACCTCGTCGGGCAGCGCCGCGAGGACGGCATCAGCCTCGGTCTTGGCGTCGGATGTCTTGCCCTGGGCGAGCCGAAGCCATCCTCGATACAGCCGCGTCCGGGGTTCGTCACCCACGAGGGCTTTGTCGGCGGCGTCGAGCTGACCGTTCGCCAGCGCAACGAGGCCCAGCACGCGGCGCACGAAGTGCTCGGCGCTGCTGGCGTAGGGCTGGAGCGCGACGCGAGCTTCGTCGACACGCAGAGGGTTGGGACCAAAGTGGAGGTCGAGCAACAAGGCTGCCTCGGCTGCGGCCAGCCCATCCCCCGCTTTGGTGGCGTTGGCAAGCACCTCGAGGTAGGCCGCAGGCGTGTGCTGGGCGAGCGCGGCCTGGATCGCCGGACTGCGCTCGGCCGCGGCGGCCGTGCTGGGCGTGGCCTTGGTATCCGGAGTCTCGTTGGTCTGACCCTTGGCGGGTCGCGGAATCCCTCGACCACTGAGGCTCGCGGGTTGAGGATCCTCGACATCGAGAATCCCCGAGTACAAGACACCACCTGCGGCCAGCCCGAGCAGCAAGAGCACACCGCCGCCGATGAGCACGCCGCGGGACACGGCTGGCCGCGCTGCGGTGGGGGCTGGCCCGAGCGCGGGGCCGGCCCCTGCAGACCGCAGCGGAGGTTCGGGCAGGCCGGGAAGATCGGAACGTTCGGTGCCCGGCCCCACCTCCTCGTCGAGCTCGATCGACTGGGGAATACCCGCATCAGCCGACAGCGGCGTGGGAAGATCGTGGGGCGCCACCTCGTCGCCCCCGAGCTTGGGACGCATGTCGAGGTTGGCGGGCGTGACGTCGAGCTGCGATGGGGTCACCGACAGCTCTGACGGCTGCATCTCCAGCCCTGCGGGCTGTACCTGCTGGCCTGCGGGCTGTAGCTGCTGACCCGTGGGCTGCAGCTGCTGGCCCGCGGGCTGCAGCTGCTGACCCGCGGGCTGCAGCTGCTGACCCATGGGCTGCAGCTGCTGGCCGCCGGGCGCGGGCAAGTCGTCGGGAATCGGCAGGTCGAACCCGTCGGCCGGAGGCGGAGTCGCGCCGCCGCGAACGACCGGCGTGGGTAGATCGATGGCGGGGTCGGCAGGAGGAACGAAGCGACCCCCCGCGGCGACCGGCGTGGGCAAGTCTTGCTCGACCGGCGTGGGAAGATCGTCGGTGAAGCTCGGGCCCGAGCTCGATGCGGAAGCCGGAGGAGGCGGAGCAAACCGTGGAGGTGGCGCGTGCCCCTTGGCGATGGGCGTGGGCAGATCGAGCGCGTAGGCGTTGGAGCCCTCGCTCACCTCTGAGCGAGACACGCCCACGGGGCTGGGCAAGTCGATCCCCGACTCGCTCGGCTTGATATCGGAGGGGGCCAAGAACTCGAGGCCGGAATCTTGTGGCGCCGCGATCTCGGGCGGAGGCTGGGCGTGACCGTCGACGGCGGCATCGGCCATGTAGTCGAGCTGAAGGGAAGACCCTCCGCCGCCGAGGTCGAGCTCGTTGTGCCGCCCGGCGTCATCGAGCCCGATCGACGGAGGCCCGCTGAGTGCATCGGGGCTCGGCGGCTGCGGCGGTGGTTGTCGTCGTCGCGGCGGCAGCAAGCTGGACTGCATCGCGGTGGAGCTCTCCTCGGGCATGCCGAAGATCGGCCCCTCGGTGGTCTCACCCGGGGAACCAGCAAACCCCGGCGGCGCGCCGAACTCCGCCTCCGGGGTGGTGTTGAGAGAGGCTCCGCAATGCGGACATTGCGATGGAGGTGATGGGCTCGCGACAAGGGCAAAGCCACAGCTTGGACACGCGTGCATGGATGGCGAAAAGCGGCGGCAAGCGTACCACGGGCGCGCTGCCGGGCTCCCCCTCGGGAAGGGGGGCCGTCCCCTCTGCGAGGTGGCCAGGGCGGGGACGGGGAAGGTATGACAGCTCTCGTGATCCTGCGCGACCCCGTCCACGGCCTGATCTCGTTCGAAGGTCCGGTAGAGGGCGTGGTCGAACGCTTGATGAACACCCGTGAGGTCCAGCGCTTGCGGCGAATCCGAGCGCTCGGTCACGCGTCGCTGGCGTTCCCCGGAGCCGAGCACTCGCGGTTTGCCCACGCGGTGGGCTCGGCGCACGTGATGAAGCGCTACCTCGATCGCGTGCGCCGACTGGCGTCCGACATCCCGGCGTCCGATCGCATCGACGACGACATGGCCCGCGTCGCGCTGGCAGCCGCATTGCTCCACGACGTGGGACACGGCCCCTTCAGCCACACGTTCGAGGTGGTGCTCCCGGACGCACGTGCCCACGAGGAGTGGACCTCCTCGATACTGCTGGACGAAGACAGCCAGGTCCACCAGGTCCTGTGCGAGCTCGACCCCACCGTCCCACGGTTGGTGGAGCGGCTGGTGCACGGACAGAGCCCGATTCCCCACTTGGCCCGGGCCGTATCGGGCACGTTCGATGTGGACCGCTGCGATTACTTGCTGCGTGACTCGTACATGACGGGGGTTCGCTACGGATTGCTCGACCTGGACTGGCTGCTCGCCGCGCTGCGCCTGCACCTACCGCCCGGCGCCACGGCGGCGACCCTGGCCGTCGACGGCGAGAAGGGGCTCACCGCGGTCGAAGGGTTCTTCCTCAACCGTCTGTACATGTACCGTCAGGTCTACCTGCACAAGGCGGTTCGTGCCGCCGATGCGGTCTCGCGCGCGCTGTTCCGACGCCTACATCGGCTGCCCCCTCGCCCCGGTACGCCGCCCGCCCTCGAAGCGATGCTCCGCGGGGAGACGGTGTCAACGATGACCTTCCTCGAGCTGGATGACGCGGCCGTTCAGACCGCCGTGCATCACTACGTGGACGACGAGGATCCGGTGCTGTGCGACCTTGCCCGGCGCATCCGAGACCGTCGACTGTTCAAGACGATGCGCCTGCGCGCGGACGTGCAGCCCGAAGAAGCACGTCAGCGCCTAGAGGAAGCGCTGCGCGACGGCGGGGTCGATCCCGACTACGCGGGCGGTGTCGATCGGGTGGAGATCGACGCCTACATCGAGGACGAGGCCCTGATGGTGCTCGGCAGCCGCGGTGTGTCGCGATTGCTGGACGCCTCCCCCGTGATGCGAGGGCTCAGTCGCGAGACCTTCGTCCACTACCGAGCCCTGTTTCCCGGCGAGCTGCGCGACTCGGTCGCGCCCGCGCTCGCCGACCTACGGTGACGAGGGTCGATGCCCCAACGCAAGAAACGAACCGGCCGCTGTCCGAAGTGCGGACTCCACCTGGAGCTGTGCGTCTGCGACCAATTCGTCCGCGTCCGCAGCAGCGCCTCGCTGGTGGTGGTGCGCAACATCCGGGAGCGATTCAAGCCCACCAACACCGCCCGCTGGCTGGTCGACATGGTGGAGGGCACCATGATGACCGAGTACGGCCAGCGCGAGCCTCCGTTCGATCCCACGCCGCTGCAGCAGCCCGACGTACGACCGCTGGTGCTGTTCCCGCGGGAAGACGCGACGGTGCTCGACCCCGCTGGCCTCGCGTCCCTGCGCGCGGCACTCGAGCCCGGGCAGCGCCTGGGGTTCGTGCTGCTGGACGGCACCTGGCACCAGTGCTCGCGCATGAGCCGGAGGGTCCCCGTCGTCCGCGATCTACCGTGCGTGGCGTTGCCACCGGGGCCCCCCTCTCGGTGGGGCGTACGGACTCAGCACGACGAGCGCGGCGTGTGTTCGTTCGAGGCAGCGTTGCGGCTGATCGCCCTGGTCGACGGCGCCGAGCGTGCTCGACCACTACGAACGATCTTCTACGAGATCGCCGCACGGATGATGTTCATGAAGGGACGCCTGCGCGAACCGGTGGTCCCACCACAGTGGCACGACGATCCCCTCCCGTGAAAGTCCAGCGGGCACCCGGCGGTCGCATGCGACAATGGCCGGGTGCCGCAGGTGCGCACCGCCTCCCGACGGTGGTCCAACCGACTGAGGAATGCCGCCAATCACGTCGCGGTTCGGGGTGTCGTGGGGAGTTCCGATGGCTCGGCCGACGAGGCTGCA
>JAHZJA010000186.1 GCA_022601155.1 Deltaproteobacteria bacterium
CGAGTGTACCCGCTCGCGGGACTGCGATCCGACGGCGACGGTGGCGACCTGTGTCGAGCAGGCCTGCGTCCAGGTCGCCGTGGACGCGGTACCGGACGGCCCTCACTGCGACGACGATGACGACTGCGCCGACAGTCACATGGCCTGCGAGGACGAGGCGTGCACCGTTCAACCGAACACGCTCGATGGACCCAACGCCGACGAGTGTGCCGTGGACAAGGACTGCAGCAGCACGCACAACGCCTGCATCGCCGGGCAGTGCACGGTGCTGTCGGGCGGGGGGGCCGATGCATGCGCCGCGGATCAGGACTGCCTGGGCAAGCACATGGAGTGCGCGGGCACGGCGTGTGTGCTCGCCACTGGCTTTGGTCCCAACGAGTGCAACGGCGATGGCCACTGTGCAACGGGGTTCACATGCCAGGCCGAGGCCTGCGTGCGCATGTCAGGAGAACACACCTCGCAGTGCTCGGAGCATAGCGACTGTACGGGGAAGCACACGGCGTGTGTCGCCGACGAGCAGTGCGCACTCGTAGACGGCGTAGGCTCGGACGAGTGCACCACCAGCGCCGATTGCAACGGGGGCACCGTGTGCTTTGGCCAGGCATGCGTGGTGGTGTTCGGCCTGGAGACGGAGCAGTGCCAAAGCGACGCCGATTGTGAGGTGAACGTCGATCCTCCGGGGGGCGGTCCGAGCCCACACGTCGAGTGAGCGGGGGGGTGGGTCGTGTCGTCGTGCGGCGCACGGCGACACGCCACGGTTCGATACGGCGGGGGACGGGCGTGCCGCCACCACGGTGGCGGCACGTCGGCGAGGCGCAGGCGTACGCCCAGCGCCCGCGGATGTGCGCCGTGGGGCGCTCGCGGTCACACCCTCGCGTTCGAGAAAACTGAGCGGCGGCGGTCAGGGTTGGTGGTTGGGAGCCACTCAGGCCTGGGCGTTCGTGCATCGTCGGCAGGCGTGGCCGCATGACTCGGCCCATGTCGCTTCTGCCGCGGTTGCGAACCCCCTCGCCGCCATGAAGACCACACGACGATACTCCCACTGCTGTCCATCGGACCGCTCTCGCCAACCGACGCGCGGACTACGGCCAGGAGCCCTGGCCGTAGCGCTCGGGCTGGGCGCCTCGTCTGCCTGCTTCGGTGAAGCCCTGGTGCCCGCCGGGCCGGGCGGGGTGGCCACGGGTGGCGAGGTCACGACCGGTGCGACCGAGGGGGGATCTTCGATGGGCTCGAGCTCGGCGACGGGTGCAACCGCGTACGGCACGGCCTCGGACGTCGACGGCGGCGAGCAGCCGTCGGCCGGAGGTGACCCGGAGCCATGCGACGGGCTGTGGCATCTGGAGCTACCCGGTAGGAGCATCGGTGATCTCGTGTTCGACGAGGCGACCGAGCGGCTGTTCGCGGTGGGGAACACGGACTCGGCTGGTGAGCTGTGTGGATATACCGGGACGGGGCATGTGCTGGAGATCGACACGTGTGACGGGACGGTGGTCGATGCGCTGGAGCTGGACTACGGCGGTCCAGGAACCACGCGCTTGGACAGTCTGGTGCTCGATGGCAGCACGCTGGTGGCGACGGGGATCGCGGTGCCCGAGCCCCGTGAGGGGTTGTTCGCTCTGCTCTCGACGGGACCGCTGGTCCAGCAGGCGATACAGGCAGTGCCGGGCGTCAACGATTGCGGCGAGCTGTACGACGCGGTCCTCGATCCCCAAGGGAAGATCTGGGCGGCAGGGATGTACTCCTCGGCACCCCATCGAGCCTGGCTCGTCCACGATTCTCCCACGACGCCGACGTGTGGGTTCACCGTGGAACTCGGCCCCGTATGGGGGGTGGCGGTGGACGGGGCACAGCTGGTCATGGCGACCCGGGCGTCGGAGCCGTACCCTCCGCAGATCTTCCGCGTGGACACGCGCTGCGGCTGCGATTGCGCCCCGACCTTCATCGCCGATCTGCCGGACATCGACGGGATGACGCCATTTCCGGTCGACATCGAGGTGGTCGGTGGGCGGTACTATGTGGCGGGCTTCGTCGACCTGAGATCGGGGACCGAGGGCTTCGTGATGGAGATCGACCCCGCGGCCAACGAGTGGGTCGTGACTGACGTCTACCTGACCGGCGTTGCCAGCCACGACGGTGTCTTCATCCTCCGTCCAGACGGTGGCGAGCGCCTGTTCGCCGCCGGATCCCTCGATGTCATCGACTACGCGCCGGAGGCGACGGGAACGGGCACGGTGTCGGCCTTGGCCGTCGGCGACGGGGGCACCCATCTCGAGTGGGCGACCCAGGTACTGGGGCCCCGCACGCTCCATGCAATGGCGGTTGCACATGGGGACGAGGGGGCCGTGTACGTGGGCGGCAATTCGACCGGTTTCGGGCACGTCAATCGCTGCGACAAGCTCGGCAACTGCGGATGACGCGGGGGCCTTCACAGACCGGTCGCAACCGGACCAGACACACGTGCCGAGGGGGTCCGGTCAACAGCGCAAACCGCCGTTCCTCGCTACAATCGCGTCGCCCGCCGAGACCGGCATCATGGCGACGCCGCTGCGTTCGACAAGACCGACCGCCGGCCAGACGAAACGAGCGACCGATGAGCGATAGCGACAAGGCGATCATCACCTGTGCGGTGACGGGAGTACTGACCAACCCCAAGCAGCACCCCGTGCCAGTGACGGTGGAGCAGATGGCGGCTGCGGCCAAGGAGGCGTTCGATGCTGGTGCCGTCATCATGCACCTGCACTACCGCAACCAAGCCGAGGGGCTGGGGCACATGCCGACGTGGGAGCCGGCCATCTGCGCCGAGATCACACAAGCGGTTCGCGAGGCATGCCCCGGGGTGATCATCAACATGAGCACCGGGGTGATGGGCTCGGATGTCTCGGGACCGGTGGAGGCGATGAAGCAAGTCCGGCCCGAGATCGCGGCCTGCAACGCGGGAAGCCTCAACTATCTCAAGGTACGCAGCACCGGAGCGTGGGCCTGGCCTCCGCTGGTGTTCGACAACCCCGTGTCGAAGATCCAGGCGATGCTCGACGTGATGGGACAGCTCGATGCGATGCCGGAGTTCGAGTGCTTCGATGTGGGCATCGTGCGTGCGGTGGGCCTGTACACCGATGCCGGCATGACCACGCGACCGCACTACAACTTCGTGATGGGGGTCGCGTCGGGGATGCCCGCCGATCCGCGTCTGTTGCCGTTGTTGCTCGACTACCGCCGCGAGGGGTGCACCTGGGAGGTCACGGCCATCGGGCGCCAGGACGTGTGGGCGCTGCACCGCAAGGCAGCCGAGCTGGGCGGCGCGCTGCGAACCGGGGTGGAAGACACGTTCTATCTGCCCAACGGCGAGCGGGCCCGGGGCAACGGTGATCTCATCGAGGCGATGGCTCGCTGTGCTCGCGAGGCGGGGCGAGAGATCGCATCGCCCGCCGAGGCGCGGGCGACGTTGGGGCTACCCGCCGTCGCAGCCGCGTGACGCGTTCGTAGGGGAACACCTCAACCTCGCGGCCGGCGTGGCGGGGCGGGAGGCAGCTGCTACCGTACCGAGGCCATGCCCGCAGTTCGGCTGGGGATCCTCGTGTCGATTTCGTGGATGTTCGCCGCTTGCGGCGGGCCTGCCATCCCGTCGGGGTTGTCGGTGGGCCTGACCGGCGTGGCGACGACGGGCGGCGGCGTGTTCGATACCGAGATCGATCCGACCGTCGGCATTCCCGGGACGGGCTCGGGGACCGACCCCCGCACGGAGTCGAGCACCTCCACCACGATGTCCGCCGACAGCACGGGCTCGGGGACCGTCAACCCGGGCACGAGCGACGGCGTCGACACCGATCCCGCCACAGACAGCAGCAGCGGGGGTAACGGCGACTGCGAGCCGCAGCTGGCCGAGGTGCTGTACGACGTCTCGGGCGAAGACGACACGCTGGAGTGGATCCGCGTGTACAACCCGTGCGCGGGTGCAGTCGACCTGTCGGGGTATAGCTTGGGGTGGGGCGGCGTGGCCTACACGTACGGCACGCTCGATCTCGAGGGGCAATTGGGTGCGGGCGAGTGCATGACCATCGGCGGCCCGACGAGCAGTGTTGCCAACGGCAGTCCCAGCTTCGGTCAGGCCATCGACTTGTTTCCCGATCTTCAAAACTCGGGGACGCTGGCCGATGGGGTGGGGCTGTTCTCGGTCCGCGCGGGTAGCATCGGCGGGACGACCCCGATCGACGCCGTGATCTACGGGCAAGACAACGACAGTGGATTGGTGGGGCCCGACGGCTCGGCCCCGATGCCCCATGTGGGTGATGCTCCCGCCGACCAATCGTTGCGCAGGACGGGCCTGACTCGCTGGGGTATGGGTGTGCCCACACCCGATCTGTGCCCGCCCTACTGAATCTCGGGGGGCACGGCACCCACCCCGATGGCGATGAACATTGGTGTGAGCCGGTTGGAGGGGATCGGTGCACTGTAGGGTTGATGCGACGAGAGCCGAGGACGTCCGCGTGTAGTCAACATCGTGCAGCTCACGACTTCGACGCGAGCCCACCCGGGGTCCCCCTACGAAGGGCTCGACTGGCGTGGGTCGGGGCGTCGTTACTGTTGCTGACGGCCTGTGCAGGCGACGATGCGGCGACCGGAGCCGATCCGTTTACGGGGGGGGCCGACGATGCACTGCCGGGGGGGACGGCTGGTTCGTCGCTGGACACCAGTGGTGACAGCTCGGCGTCCGGACCGGGGTCGGAGACGAGCGCCGACTCGACCGGCGACGACCAGCCGCCTCCGTCCGGGACACGGGCGGCCGGAGTGGTGGTACAGGCGGTCGAAGCCAATCAGGCGGTGATGATCGATCTGGTGGTCGATCGCCAGCCGATCGCTCCGCCGGGGCGGGTTGCCCCCGTGATCTCGGGGCGTCCGATGTTGGTCCGGGCGATGTACTCGCTCGAGGCCGACTTCGCTCCGCGCGTCCTGCAAGGACGCCTGTGGCTGCACTACGCCGACGACACCAATGCGGTCTACGAGGACGAGCGGATGGTGTCGGGGCCGGCCGATCCGACGCAGCTGGACGGCACGTTCGGCTGGGTGGTGGACGCCCAGGACGTGACCCCCGACGTGGAATATCGCGTGGAGATCCTGGAGGTGAGCGAGAGCCCTGGCGATCCCGGTCCCGTGACCGCTGGGTATCCCGATGCGGGCTTCGAGCCGCTGACGCCCTGGGCCGACACGATGAACCTCGAGGTCATGCTCGTGCCGTTCAGCTGTCCCGGCTTCGGGGAGGTGGAGATAACGCCCGAGGACCTGGCCGATTTCGAGGCCTATCTGTTCAACACCTACCCGGTGCAGCAGCTGCAGGTCGAGGTTCACGAGGTCGTCGACTCACCCTCATGTGACGAGTTCGACGCGGCAGAGACGATCCTTCCCGCCCTGCGCGAGCAGGAAGGTGCCGCGCCGTGGGTCTACTACGGTGGCTTGCTGCCGGGCGATGGCGGGGGCTACTCGATCGCCATCGGTGACAGCGATCAGATGGACTTTCGCCGGACCTTCGCCAACCACACGTGGCGTTGGTATGGGCTCACCTTCGACCTGTTCGCACACGAGCTGGGGCACAACCACGGGCGCGAGCACACCTTCGAGGACGGGCAGTACCCCCACGACAACTTCGGCCCCTGCGGCGCGCGAGCGGTGGCGGGGTGGGGCGTATCGCCGGGGTTGATGCCCAACACCGGCTACTCCAATGACCTCGATCTCGGTCTGGCCTGGATCGACCCTCATGCGCAGCTGGTCCCGCCGACCGATCCCACCTGCGATGGCTTGCCCAACGCCAACGAAGGCAGCTTCAACGACTTCATGAGCTACGCCTACCCGTACTGGGTGAGCGCCTACACCTACGCAGCGCTGGCCGACCGGGTTCAGCTGATCTCGAGCTGGCGCAACGCGGCCGATGAGGGGCGCCGCCCCGGCTCGACGATGCGGCTGGTGGTGAGCCCCGAAGGACAGCTGCATCGCGTCGATCGGGCGGGGGCGTGGGTTGCCGGGCCCGATGACGAGCTGGCGTGGTGCGGCGCCGGGGACCTGCGTGCGGCCGTGCCCATGCGGCGGGGTCGGGCGATTGCCGACGAGCGACGGGCCGACGGTTCGCTGCGTGCCCACCACTACGAGACGATCGAGGTGGCGCTGGCTGCCGATGACCCATGGATGTGGTGTGAGGTCGATGTTCGAGGTCGCGCGTATCGTCTCGATCGCTAGCCGAACGTCGAGACATCGGCGGGGCTGCTAGCCTCGTTGTCCGTGTTCGCGAGTGTGGGGATCATCGCCGCGTTGGGGGGCGGACCCAGTCCCGGGGCGGTGGAGCTGGCGGCCGAGGGGTGCCCGCAGGTCGACGCCGCCGAGGTCATGCGCATCGTCGCATTGGAGACGGAGCGATCGACCTCTTTCGCGTCGTCGTCTGCAGCATCAGGTGCGCCGGGCCAACGGGTGGAGCTGCAGTGCACCGATACC